>DASPKR010000502.1:0-3251 GCA_035627975.1 Pyrinomonadaceae bacterium
TCGCCTCGCCGTCGTCGCTCTGTGCGCCGCCATGTCGCTGTTTCTTTCTGCGTCCGCCGCCGTTGCCCAGGACGCCTCGCCCTGGCACAAGCAAGCACCCTTGCCAACCAAGTTCCCTTTCAGGGCGGTCGAGACGATCTCCCCGACCGAGGCGTGGGCCGTCAGCGACGGGGGCGAGCTCGTTCACACGACCGACGGCGGCGCGACTTGGGACGTGCGGGAGATCAACACTTCCGCTGTGCATTTCAAAGACGCGCTGCACGGCTGGGCCATCGGCAGCTCGGGCTCGTTCTATACGACTGACGGAGGCAAGACCTGGAACGCGGGCGCGGGGGTGAGCACCACGGTCAGCAGCATCGCCTTCGCCGACCTCTCGACCGGCTTCGCCGCACGTAACACCGATACCCTCCACAAGACCACCGACGGGGGGCGCACCTGGTCTCTCGTCCCCGTGCCGACCTACGTCAACCGCGTGCAGTTCTTCGACTCGCGCAACGGCGTCGCCACCGGCCCCTACGGCGTGGTGCGCACCACCGACGGCGGGCGGACGTGGGCGATGTGGGCGAACACTCACGGCGGCTTCTTCGTCAACCTCAACGAGGGCTGGTATCTCACAGGCAACATCGCCGAGCGCACGACCGACGGCGGGCGCACGTGGCAGCAGACGACCTTGCCGCCTGTGGTGTCGGTATTGACCTACACGTTCGTTGACTCACAGCACGGGTGGGCGGCGGGCGTCTCGACGATGGACGGCGCCGTCAACATCATCCGGACGACCGACGGCGGCGCGACCTGGACGACGCAGGCGGGCGGCCCGCTCAACACCACGGGGCCTTTTTGGGCCATAGATTTCGCCGACGCTATGCACGGCACGGCGGTCGGCAACTCGGCCCTCTTCACCACCACCGACGGAGGCGTCACCTGGGTGAGACGCATGAGCGGCTCGCCGAACGAGGTGCTGGGCTTCTCCTCCACCGACGGGCGGCACGCCTGGGCCTCGCAGATTAACGCCGAAGTCGCTTACACCACCGACGGCGGCAACTTCTGGCACCGCGTCAGTCTCCCCATAGACGGCGGCAACCAGAATCACGCCGAGGACGTGGACTTCTCCGACAACATGAACGGGTGGGTCGTCGGCGGCGTGAGCAGCCTCGTCTATCACTCGACCGACGGGGGCCGCAGCTACCAGCGACGGAGCACGGGCTTCACGGCCTCCCTCTTCGGCGTCGAGGCCATAGACGCGCGGAACGTCGTTGTCGTCGGCTACGCCTCGGGGTGGCACGGCCCCATCGTGCTGCGCACGACAGACGGCGGCGCGACGTGGGCCGAGATGCCGAACCCGTTCCGCAGCTACACGCGCTGGTCTTTCTACGCCGTTCACTTCGTCAACGCGACGACGGGCTGGGCGGTCGGCTCAAACGGCATAGTCATCAAGACCACGGACGGCGGCGCGACGTGGGTCGATAAGAGCGTCCCGGGGTTGACCGTGCCGCTCAGCGACGTTTCGTTCGCCGACGCTAACAACGGGTGGGTCGTCGGCTACTACGGGGCGCTCTTCCGCACCCGGGACGGCGGGCAGACGTGGGAGCAGCAGGACGCCGGCACGACGTACGCCATCCTGTCGGTGAGCGCCGTCAGCCCGACGACCGCCTGGATCGGGTGCTACGGCACCCCGGGCTTCGCCGCGCGCACGCTCGACGGCGGGGCCACCTGGGCGCGCGAGCACCCGGAAGCGGACCCGACAGCGAACAACGGCGTCGGCTCGTTCTCCGCCGTCCACTTCCTTAACGCCGAGCGCGGTTGGGCGGCGGGTTATAGCGGCATCTACCGCCGAGGCGGCGCCGAGCCCGCCGTGCCCGAGCCCTCCTTGTCGCTCGCGCTCAACCCGACTTCGGTGACGGGCACGAAGCCGTCAACGGCCACCGTGACGCTGACCGAGCCCGCGCCTTCGACGGGCGCGAAGGTCTTGCTCTCAAGCAGCGACACGTCGGCCGCGACCGTCCCGGCTTACGTCACGGTGGCGGCGGGCACGACGACCAAGACCTTCACGGTGACGACGAAAGCAGTCTCCGCGCCGACGAACGTGAACATCTCGGCCACGTATGAGGGGGAGACGAAGACGGCCACGCTGGGCGTCGCCCCGCCGGTTCTGACAAGCCTGACGCTCAACCTCTCGAGCATCACCGGCCCGTGCCAGACGACTAAGGCGGGAGTCAACTTGAGCGCCAAGGCGCCGCCGGGCGGGGTTGTCATCAATCTCACGAACGGCAATCCCGCGGCCGTCGTGCCGGCGAGCGTCACCGTGCCGGCGGGCTATACGTCCGCCACGTTCACGATCACGGCCGCGCAGGTGAGCGCGAAGACCTCAGGCGCGATAACGGCCAAGCCCGCCGACGCGAACTTCGGGGTGACCGGCTACGGCAAGACGTTGACGGTTCTTCCCATCGGGGTGCAGACGCTCGTGTTCTCACCCAACCCTGTCGGCGAGCAGGGCGTTACGACCGGCACGTTGACGCTGGTCTGCCCCGTCCCCGCGGGGAGCGCGCCCGTGATTGTCAAGCTGGCGAGCAGCGCCACGGGCGTGGCCGCGCCGACGGTGTCAAGCGTCAGCGTCCCCGCGGGCTCTGACCGCGCGACGTTCAGCGTGGTGACGAAGGACGTGTCGGTCACGAGCTACGCCACGATTAGTGCCAAGGCCAACGGGCTCGGCAAGAACGTTAAGCTGACCGTCAACCCGCGGTAGCGGAAGCGTTAGTTGAGAAGACCGGCCGCGCGAGCGAACGTGTCCGCGCGGCCGGTCTTCTTCGCGTCTCGCGGTGCCGCTTGCGCCTTGGGCTACCGTCTTCCGCCTCCTCCGGCATCTGGCCCGCCAGCCCCACGAGGCGAATTATTCCCCGGCCACCATCTCCAGACGGCCCCGGTCTAGTATGGTTATGTGCTTGCGGCCGATGCTTATCATGGATTCGGCTTTGAGGTCGTTTAGGGCGTTGGTAGCAGTCTCGCGATAGACGCCGAGGCGCTCGGCTATGTCCTGGTGGGAGAGGCCGCGGACTTCGTCTCCGTCGGCCTCTCTGAGTATCAGGGCCGCGACGCGCGAGGGGATGCTGCGAAAGGCTATGTCTTCGAGCTGGCGCTCGGCCTCTAGCACGCGGCGGCCGAAGGCTTCGAGTATGCGGCGCGCGACATCGGGCTTGTTGGCGAGCAGGCGGTTGAGGATGGCGCAGTTCATCGTCACTATGGTCGAGTCCTCC
>DASPKR010000503.1:0-2327 GCA_035627975.1 Pyrinomonadaceae bacterium
CGGCGAAGGAGACGTAGAAGCCGATTTCGAGCGCGGCCTGCGCCATCGCGGGGCCGCCGCCGAAGCAGTGCAGCACGCCGCCGAGGCCGGAGCCGGCCCACACGTCGCGCAGAATCTCGACGGTATCCTCGTCGGCTTCGCGGGAGTGTATGACGACGGGCAGGCCAGCGTCGCTGGCGAGCGCGAGTTGACGCGCGAAGACCTCGCGCTGCACTTCGCGCGGCGAGTTGTCGTAATAGTAATCGAGCCCGATCTCGCCCCAGGCGACGACTCGCCCGCCGGCGCGAACCAGATTCAGAAGTCTCTGCTCGGCGGCCTCGTCCCAGAGCCTCGCGTCGTGCGGGTGCACGCCGACCGCCGCGTAAACGCCCTCATACCTTTCAGCCACCTCGACCGCGCGCTCCAGGCTTCCAGAATGCGGGTCGCCCGTCCCCACGTTCAAAATCGCGCGAACGCCCGCCGCCCTCGCGCGCTCCACGACCGCGTCGCGGTCGGCGTCAAACTCCTCCCCGTCAATGTGCGCGTGCGAGTCAACGAACATGGCCGACGGAGGCACGGCGGCTTCTATTTCAGCCTTGCGCCGTTCGGTACGTCTTCGGTGAAGGTGGCGAGTACGGGGCGGCCCTCGTCGCCGACGGAGGCGGCGAGCACCATGCCCTGCGACTCGAAGCCGCGGAGCTTACGCGGCTTGAGGTTCGAGACGACCGCTACCTTGCGGCCGATTAGCTTCTCTGGCTCGTAGTGCTCTGCGATGCCCGCGAGTATCTGTCGCGGCTCCGCTTCGCCCAGGTCAACGGTGAAGCGCAAGAGCTTGTCAGACTTCGGCACGCGCTCGGCCGTGAGCACTTCGCCCACGCGCATCTCGACTTTGGCGAAGTCGTCAATCGTTATGTAGCTGGCGACGCCTTCGGGCGGAGCGGCGGCAGCTCCGCCGGAGTGCTCTGGCGCGCCCGGCTCGGCCGCGGCCTCAGTCGCGCCGCGCCCGAGCGGCTCGGGCTGGGCTTCGGTCGCGGTCGGGGCGCCGGGGACTGCCGCCTGCGTGGCGTGCGCGCCCGGCGCGTCTTCGGTCTTGCGTGAGACTTCCTTCTCTATCTCTGCCATGATTTTCGCCTTGTCAATCCTCGGGAAAAGGGGCGCGACTTCGCCCAACTGCGCCCCCGCGCGAAGTCCGCCCCAGCGTAGCTGTGTGGGGTCTAGCCTCTCGGGGCCGCCCTCCTGCCCGAGCTGCCGCCAGACGGCGCGCGCCGAATCGGGCATCACTGGGTAAAGCAGC
The DNA here is from genome assembly GCA_035627975.1 of Pyrinomonadaceae bacterium. GTDB lineage: Bacteria > Acidobacteriota > Blastocatellia > Pyrinomonadales > Pyrinomonadaceae > QHXN01. The sequence goes on from DASPKR010000503.1 coordinate 1,274, forward strand.
ACGGCGAGCCAGCGTATGGTCTCGGCGGCGCGGTAGAGCACGGCGCCGAGCGTGTCGCGCTGCTCTTCGCTCCGGGCAAGCTCCCACGGCTTCGCGTCCGAGATGAACTTGTCAACGCGCGCAATCATTCCCCAGACGGTTTCGAGCGCGCGGTGGAAGGCGTACCCCTCGACCTGCTGCACGAACTGGTCGCGCACGAGCTCGAGGCTGCTGGCAAGCTCGGAAGCGTCGGAGCCCACGCCGGCTCGTTTGGCGGCGAGCCTTCGCGCCTCGGGGATTTCGTCCGCAGGCACGTTGCCGCCGAAGTAGCGCTGAATCATCGTGAGCGTGCGGCTCACGAGGTTGCCGAGGCCGCTCGCGAGGTCGCTGTTCGAGCGATCCAGAATCACCTCGTAGTCAACCTTGCTGTCCTGCCCGAAAGACATCTCGCGCAGGAGGAAGTAGCGGACGGCGTCAACCTGGTAGTGGCGAAGTAGAACGGGAAGCTCCAACGCGTTCCCAAGCGTCTTCGAGCCTTTGCGACCCGTCTGGTCGAGCCAGAGCCCGTGCGCGAAGACGCCCTGCGGCGGCTCGACGTCGGCGGCGAAGAGCATGGCGGGCCAGAGCACGGCGTGCTGCCGCAGTATGTCTTTGCCGAGCATGTGCAGGCCCGGCCAGAACTTCTCGAAGAGGTCGGTGCCGAACTCGGCGCGACGCGACTCGCTCCCCCAGCCGAGCGCGGTGATGTAGTTCAGAAGCGCGTCGAACCAGATGTAGATGGTGTGGTCGGGGTCGTCCGGGACGGGGATGGCCCACGAGACGGAGGACTTCAGCCGGCTGATGGACACGTCCTGAAGGCCGCCGCGCACGAGGCTTACGACTTCGTTGCGGCGCGCCTCGGGGCGTATGAAGTCGGGCCTGCGCTCGTAGAATTCGAGGAGCGCGTCGGCGTAGTCTGACAGGCGGAAGAAGTAGCTCTCCTCCGAGACGTGATCAACTGGGCGCTCGTGTATGAGGCACGATGGGTTGCCGCCGCCTTCGGGCGCGGGCGAAAGCTCGTCCTCGGACTTGAGAT
>DASPKR010000504.1:0-2495 GCA_035627975.1 Pyrinomonadaceae bacterium
CGACGGCGTAGCGGATGTTATAAGTTGCTACTACGAGGCTGGCGGGGGGGAGCGGCGCGCCGGGCGGCGCGAAGTCGCCGCGCTCAAGGCCCGCCTCTGTCGGGGCGAGGGAGTCGTCTCGGAGGGGCTCTGCCGTCGTGCTCATCCGTAGGCTTTACGAGGCGCGCTCAAGCGGGGCAAAATCTGAAGCCGAACTCGTCACAGCGAAAGGGGATTATAAATGAATCGTCGCGTGCTCGCCGCGGTCGGCGACCTTTTCTTCGCCTCGAAGATTCGCGGCACAGCCGAGGCGTTGAATGTCTCGGTTGACTTCGCCCGCACGGCCGACTCCCTATTCGACGCGGCGAAGACCGACGTCCCCTCGCTCATCATACTCGACCTGCAATCAACCTCGGCCGATGCGGTCGCACTCGCCGCGAGGCTCAAGGCCGACGAACAGCTCGCGCGTGTCCCCTTGGTCGGCTTCTTCTCCCACGTCGAGACTGAGCTTCAGCGGCGAGCCGAAGACGCGGGGGTTGATTACGTCCTGCCGCGCTCGCTCTTCACAAGACGGCTCCCCGAAATCCTGCGCGGCGAATTGTAGAAAGAGACTGAACAAGCTAGGAGGGCGGGCGACTCACACGGCCGCTCGCCCTCCTCTTTTTAACTTCAGTGTTATTTTAGCCGACGGGTGCCGGCGCGATGACTTCGTGGATGGCGCGCACTTCCGCGACCATCCGCTCGAACTGCTCGGGCGTGAGCGCCTGCGCTCCGTCCGAGCGCGCCCGCTCGGGGTGGTCGTGGACTTCGACGATGAGGCCGTCGGCGCCGACTGCGATGCCCGCGCGCGCCAGAGGCGTGACCATGTAGTTCTTGCCGGTGCCGTGCGAGGGGTCAACGATGACGGGCAGGTGAGAGATGCGCCGCACGGCAGGGATGGCCGCGAGGTCGAGGGTGTTCCGCGTGTGCTGCGCGAAGGTGCGCACGCCGCGCTCGCAGAGCACGACGTTGTAGTTGCCTTCGGCCATCACGTACTCGGCGGCGAGCAGCCACTCGTCGAGCATCGCCGACAACCCGCGCTTCAGGAGCACGGGCAGGTGAGAGCGGCCCGCGCGCCGCAGCAGTGAGAAGTTCTGCATGTTGCGCGCGCCTATCTGCAAAACGTCGGCGTAGCGCTCTACGAGGTCAACGCCGCGCTCGTCCATCGCCTCCGTAACGATTTTGAGGCCGGTCGCCTCGCGAACCTCGGCCAGAATGCGTAGGCCCTCTTCACCCATGCCCTGAAAAGCGTAAGGCGAGGTGCGGGGCTTGAAGGCGCCGCCGCGGAAGAAGCGCGCGCCGCTGCGTCGCACGACTTCGGCGACGGCGAAAGCCTGCTCGCGGCTCTCGACGGCGCAGGGGCCGGCGATGATGGCTAGCTCGTCGCCGCCTATCTCGGCGTCGCCCACGCTAACGACCGTCTTCTCGGGCCGCAGGTCGAGCGAGATGAGCTTGTAGGGCTTCGTGACGCGTATGGCCTCGGCGACGCCCGGCAGGCTCTCGAAGGGCGTCACGTCAACCGGCCCCTCGTTGCCCGTGATGCCTATGGCCGTGCGCGATGCGCCGGGCATGACGTGCGGGCGGAAGCCCATCTCCGTTATGACGCGCTCGACGGCCGCGATGTCGCGGTCGGTGGCGTCGGTCTTCATCACAATCAGCATGGGAAACCTCTATTCAAAATCGAGTGCGGCAGTGTCTCTTTAAAACCGCCCGCAGGAAAATTTAGCAACTGACGTGCCGGCGCGGGCCAGCCCCACCGCCTACATCCTTTCGGGGACTTCGATGCCGAGGGTTTCGAGGGCCGAGGTCAACTGCCGCCGCACGTAGTCGAAAACGACGATGAGGACGGCGCGCCTTAAGGGGTCTTTCTCTTCGATGATGCGGTTCTCGTCGCGATTATAGACGGCGTTAAACCCCTGCGCCAAACGGAAGGCGAATTTGGCAAGATGCGAAGGCTCTGCGGCCGAGGCGGCCTGCGCGAGCGCGTCGCCTAGCCGGCCAGCCAGAGTCGTCAGCGCCCAAAGCTCTCCGCCCGTCGAGCCCTCGAAAATTTCCGAGACGCGCGCGGCCGTCTCCGCCGGCAAGCCGCCCCCGGGCGCAAGCAGGCGCTTCGCCTCTTTCAACTCGCCGGTTCGCAACTTGCGAAAGATTGAGTTGGCGCGAACGGCCGCGTAGAGGCAGTAAGGCCCGGACTCGCCGGTGGTTGACTGCGCCTCCTTGAAGTCGAAGACGATGACGGAATTTCGCGTCCACTTCAGAAGGAAGTAGCGCAGGGCGCTTACGGCGAGCGTGTGCGCGACCTCGCGCTTGCGCTCTTCGGCCAAGCCGGGGTGACGCTCTTCGACCTCCCTGCGCTCGTTCTCTTCGAGCCGGTCAATCAGGTCGTCGGCCTTGACGCCCAGGCCGCGCCGCCCGCTCATCTCTACGAAGGGCCGAGCCCTCTCCTCGGCCGTAAGCTCAAGGCCCAACTCCTCGGC
>DASPKR010000505.1:0-7812 GCA_035627975.1 Pyrinomonadaceae bacterium
GAGCCTCCCTCCCTCTTTCGTCAGTGTCTCGCCTCCTTCTACTTCGCGGCCGGCTTGAGGCGCTGCAACTTCTGCTGGGCGCTGTTGCGTATGGGGGCCGCCTGCTGCTCGTTTAGGCCCGACTTGGCGAGCATCTCCAGCGCCTTCTCGGAGAACTGTATCGCCAGTTCCTTCTGGCCGTCGGCCTCGTATGCGTCGGCGAGGCTGTCGTAGGTGTTGGCGGAGTCGGGGTAGGAGGAGACGTTGAGCTTGAGAATCTCGACCGCCTCCTTCACCTTGCGCTCCTGCATGAGCTGGTATCCGAGCGCGTTGATGAAGCCCTCCTGTAGGATGAAGGCCGAGGGGTCGCTGCGCCTGGCGTCGGCGTAAGCCTGAAGCGCCTTCTGCACGCCCTCGTTCGAGATTATGGCGTAAAAGCGCGCGGGCGAGGGCGCGCGGCCCGGCGCCGCGGCCTTGACCTCGCCGCCCGGCGTGAAATGGAACTTGATGAAGTCGAGGGTCTGTCTGATTATCTCGCGCGAGCGCTCGGTGTCGTCGCGCACGTCGAAGGCGTGCTGGCCGTCGGCGTAGTTGACGAGCGTGACCTGCGCCTCGGCCTCTAGCGCGCGACGCACGTAGGCGTCGAGCGTGTTGTTGAGCTGAAGGTTGTCGTAGCCCGCGCGCGCGATGAAGATCGGCACGTCCGCGCGCACGGCCGGAAGGCCCATGAAGCCGTAATAGAAGACGGCGCTCTTGACGTAACTCCTGCCGGGCTGCATCGCGGCCGAGAGCCCCGCGCGCACGTTGGCCGAGCAGGCCCAGATGCTCAGGCGGTTCTCGTCAATCTTGAGCGCGGCGGCGTTCTTGCGCAGGTAGTCGAGCAGGTCATCGGCGTCGGCGTCGGCCTCAGTCCCGCGGCTCTCGTAGGTGACGGCCGCCATCCCCGAGGCGGCGGCGAGCCGCGGCCAGGAAGTGTACTGCCCCCACTCCTTCACGCGCGGCGTGCCCGAGTTCGCGGGCGGGTCGCCGACGCCGTTGATGAAGACGACGACGGGCAGGCGTGCGCCGTCCGCCGTGCCGGGCGGGAGGTAGAGGTCTAGCTTTAGAGTGGTGTCGCCCTCGGTCTTGTACGTCACGTCGCGTCGGACTTCGACCTTGTCGGTGCCGGCCATCTTATAGACGACCGGCTGCGCCAGGGGGTTCTGCTGCTGACGGCGGCGCGCGGCCGCGGGGGCGGCGAGCAGTGCGAGGGCGAGGGGGGCGAGGGCGAGTGCCTTTGCGCTGCTTCTCATGTTGTTCCTCCTTCAGCCGGTGAACTTGTAGCCGACGCGGTGGACGGTGATGATGTGCTTGGGGTCGCCGGGCGTGTCTTCTATCTTCTGCCGGAGCTTGGCGATGTGCATGTCAACCGTGCGCGTGAGCGGCAGCCCGTCGTAGCCCCAGACGTGGTCCAGGAGCTGGTCGCGCGAGACGACCTCGCCGCGGTGCTCGACGAAGTATTTGAGCATCTTGTACTCGCGCGGGCTAAGCTCCAGCGGGCGGCCGCCCTTCGTCGCCTCGAACGTGCGGAAGTTGACCTCAACGTCGCCGAACTGCACGCTCTCGACCTGCTCGGCAGGCTTGGCCGCGCGGCGCAGCACGGCCTCGACACGCGCCATCAGCTCAAGGAAGCTGAAGGGCTTGGTGACGTAGTCGTCGGCGCCGGTCTTGAGGCCCAGAACCTTGTCTATCTCCTGCCCGCGCGCCGTCAGCATGATTATCGGCGTGTTGTTGCCGGCGCCGCGCAGCTGCCGGCATACGTCGAGGCCGCTCATGCGCGGGAGCATCACGTCGAGTATGACGAGGTCTAAGCCCTTCTCGCCCGCCAGGCGCAAGCCCGCCGCGCCGTCGCGCGCGACCTGCACCGAATATCCCTCGTAGGTGAAGCCGTCCCGCAGGGCGACGGCCATCGCCTGGTCGTCTTCGACAATTAAGACTTTGCGCATAAGAACAGCCAACTACTCCTTCTTCTTCGTCTCCCGGTGGAACGTCTTGTTGACTATCTTCCACTCGCCGTCAATCTTGAGCAGCGACATGTAGTCGGTGAACTTCACGTCGGGGTAGTCGAGCACTATCTTGGCGATGGCGGCGTCGCCCGTGATGTCTATGCTCTCGATGCTGCGCTTGCGCCGGGCCTCGTCGGCGGCCGGCTTGCCCGGCGAGCCGGCTATGTACTCCTCGCTCGTGCGCTGCGCCAGCTTGCCGTCGCGCGTGAAGAAGAGCTTGGCCTCCGGGTGGAATGCCTTCCTGTGGTGCTCGCCCAGGCCGGTCGCGTGGCCGCGCAGGTAATGTTCTAGCGCCTGGCGCACGCCGGCCTCCTCCGCGCTCCCCGCGCTCGCCGGCAACCAAAGGGCCGCGCACAGCGCGAGCGCGGCGGCCGCAAGTATCGTCAGCTTTTTCATCCCCAACTCCTAAATATAGTTTTCAGTTCTTGAGCCCGAAGCCGAGCGGCGGGTCGCTGCCCAAAAGCGGCGGCGCCGGGCGCTGCGTCTCGGCGTGGTCGGCCACGGAGTCGGCCGCCGGAAGCGTGATGGTGAAAGTGCTGCCGCGCCCCGGCGCGCTCTCGACCGTGACGGAGCCGCGGTGCGCCTCGACTATGTGCTTGACGAGCGCGAGGCCCAGCCCGCTCCCCTTCACGTCGTGCACCAGCCCGGTCGAGACGCGGTAGAACTTCTCGAAGATTTTCTTCTGCTCCTCGGGCGCGATTCCTACGCCGTGGTCGGTGACGGAGATGTGTATGAGGTTCTCCTTCTGCCCGACGCGCACGGTGACTTCCTTCTTCTCGGCGTGCTCGGAATATTTAACGGCGTTGTCGAGCAGGTTCATAAGGGCCTGCGCGATGGCGTCGCGGTCTATGACGGCGAGCGAGAGCGGGCGTGGGCTGCCGTGGAAGACGACCGAGAAGCCCTTCTGCTTGAGCCGAACTTCGCAGGTCTTCAGCGTCTCGGAGACGAGCCCCTCGACGTTGGCGCGCTCGAACTGGTAGGTCTTGCGCCCCGACTCGATCTTCGAGAAGTCGAGTATGTTGTTGATGAGCTGCGTGAGGCGGCGGCTCTCCGTCTCGATGTGCTCGCCGTACTCGCGTATCTTCTCCGAGTCGCGGACGCGGCCGAGCTTCATGAACTCGCCGAAGACGCGGATCGAAGCCAGCGGCGTCCTCAGCTCGTGCGAGACGTTCGAGACGAAGTCGGCCTTCATCTGCGAAAGCCGCATCTCGCGCGAGGCCGTGCGGAGCGCCAGTATGATGCCGCCTATCAGCACCGCCGTCATCAGCAGCGAGAGCCCGAGGCTCACGTTGAAGTTCCAGTGCGCCCACTGCTTGGGCGTCGTGTGGCGGCTGCGTATGACGAGGTTGTACTCCCAGAAGTAGGGCATGCTCTGCCCCGTGTAGTCGTCCTGGCCCTCGACCTCCTGCGACGTGTAGAGGAGCTTGTCCCTCCCCTCGTAGAGCGAGACTATTACGTTCCGGTCGCGCCCATCGGGGAAGAACTTCGGGAGCGTCTCGCCGACGACGCGCGGCACGAGCCGCTCGACGAAGAAGGCGCGGTCTAAAATCATCCCGGCCGCGCCGACCACCTTCTGCGAGTCGTCGAGTATCGGCTTGTATATGACGCGGTTCTCTATGTCGCGCTCCTCGAAGTAGGCCATCGGCGACTGCACGGTCGTGCCTTCCTTGCTCAGCACCCGCATCGGCGCAACGGCCCGGCGCACGGCGTGGAGCTCGGGAGTGGGAACGTCTTCACTCGTCCCCTTCCTGCCCGACGGGTCGAAGAAGAGCACCTCGGCCTCGCCCTCCGGGTCGAAGGCCGCGATGAAGAGTCGCTTGACGCCCTCGACCTGGCACTGCGAGAAGTGGTACTTGGCGCGCTTCAGGTCCTCGCCGCTGATGGCGTAGGCCGGGACGGTGAGAATCTCGTCGGCCTTCGCCTTGTAGAAGTTCTTGACCTCCTTCTGCGCGTCGTTCAGGTAGTTCTTCATCCCGACCTGCCCGGCGACGATGGAGGTCTTCTCCAGCTCCGACAGCGACCAGTATTGCAGGCCGAGAATGCTCAGCAGCGGCACGACGACGGCCGCCAGCCCCACGAGCAGCACGTGCCTCTTCAGTATTTCGTTAAGCTTCGCCATTAAGACTCCGTTCGCGGCCCCTTTTGACGGCGCATACGATACAACGTAAATCGCCCCCGCGTCTCTAGCCGAGGCGGTGCTTTTTACACGGCGGTTACAACTTTTACCACCTTTTACCCGGCTTTGATGACATTTACTCGCCCCCGGCTTACATTCCGTGCCTGACGTAGTTACACCTCGCGCGGGCCTTCGACTCGAACGGAAGGAGTGGGCAAGTGATGAGCGCCAAGCTTTGTATAAGATTCGCTGCGGCAGCCGCGCTGGTTCTGGCAAGCACTGCCTTCGCGCACCGCTCGCTCGCTTCCGTCTCACCCTGCGCGGCGGGGGCTGCAGCGGCCACGCGCCCGGAGGCGCGCGCCTCCGGGCCTGTGCTGCGCGGGAGGGGCCTGCTAAAGTTCGGCGGCTACGAGCTGAACGTCACGTTCACGCCGGGCGGCAAGCTCGTCAACTTCGACATCACCGCGGCGCGCGGGCGTTAGCCTGAGCTTGAGGCGCCCTCCCCGACGGTCGCGCCTTACGCCTGTCCGCTTCCTCTCACGGGATCAAAACTATCTTGCCGTAGGCGCCGGGCTTCAGGACTTCTTCGTGGGCGCGTGCGGCTTCGGCGAGCGGCAGCTCGCGGCCGACGACGGGGCGGTAGGCGCCGCTCTCAAGGCCGGCGTGCAAAGCAGCGTGTATGCTTGCGAGTTCCTTCGTCGAGGCGTTGAAGAGGGACATGCCGTGGACGCTCGCGTCGCGCGTCATGAGCAGCCGCGGGTTTATCTCGACGCTCCCGCGCGAGCCCACGACGACGACGCGCCCGCCCTGCGCCAGCGCCGCGAAGTCGCGACCGAGGTTCACGTTCGCGAGCATCTCGAGGATAACGTCAACGCCGCGCCCGCCGGTCAGCGACGAGAGCTCCTCCATGTAGCCTTCCGAGCGGTGGTCGAGCACGTGGTGAGCGCCCTGCTCCGAGACGAGGCGACGCCCCTCCTCAGTCCCGCCCGTGCCTATGACGGTAAAGCCTGCGGCGCGAGCTATCTGCACGGCGGCCGTCCCGACCCCGCCGCTCGCGCCGTGAACCAGCACGGTCTCGCCCGGCACGCCGCGAGCGCGTTGGAAGAGCGCGCGGTAGGCCGTCACGTAGGGCGTGTTGACGCCCGCGCCTTGCGCGAACGTGACGTTGCCCGGCAGGGGGTGCACCTGACCCTCTTCGCACAGTGCAAGCTCCGCGTAAGTGCCGCTCAGGCTCCCGGCCGTGTAAACGTTCTCGCCCTCGCGGAAGCGCTCGACGCCCTCACCCACGGACTCGACTACGCCCGCGGCGTCGAGCCCCGGCGTGAAGGGCAGCGCGGGCTTCACGGCGTGCACGCCCGAGCGTATGTACGTGTCAACCGGGTTGACGCCGACTGCGCGCACGCGAACCAAGACCTGCCCCGGCCCTGGCCTCGGCGCCTCGACCTCTTCGAGCCTCAAGACCTCCGGCCCGCCGAACTCGTGAGCACGAATCGCCTTCATCATTAAAACCCCCGTGTCAGGAGACGGGCTGCCGGCCGCGGAAGGCTTCGGCGTGGTCGCGCGCGAACTGGTCGAAGCTTCCGGGCTCGCGCCCCGTAACCTCTCGCACGGCGTCTGTGACGGCAGCCGCGCGGCCCGACGCGAACGTCTCGTTGAGTAGCCCGAGCGCGCCGACGAGCCACTCGGGAAGCCCCTGCGCGAGCGCGCCGTTGCGGAAGTCGTCGGGCGAGACGGGGACGTAAGTGATTTCGCGGCCCGCGGCCTCGGAGAGCTTCGCGGCAACGTCGTGGTAGGAGAGCGCCTCCGGCCCCGTTATGACGTAAGACTTGCCCTCGTGACCTTCTTCGGCGAGCGCGCGCGCGGCGACGGCCGCAACGTCGCGCGTGTCAACGAAGCTGGCGCGGGCGTCGCCGACCGGCTGGTAGATACGGCCGCCCTCGGCTATCGAGCGCGCCTGCCCGAGCAGGTTCTGCATGAAGAAGTTGGGCTGAAGCATCGTGTAGGCCATGCCCGACGCCTTGAGCATGTCCTCGGCCTCGCCGTGCCACTTGGCGAAGCCGCCGCGCGCGTGCGCGTCGGCGCCGTAGGCAGAGAACTTGACGACGTGGCGCACCCCGGCCCTCTTCGCCGCCTCGATGAAGCGCGACTGGTGCTCGACCGTCTGCGGCGAGGGGGGCGTGAGCAGCAGGGCGCGCCCGACCCCTTCGAGCGCGCGGCCTAGCGTCTCGGGGCGGTCGAAGTCGCCCTCGACCGTCTCGAAGCCGGCCTCGCGGATGAAGGCGGCCTTCGACTCGTCGCGCACGAGCGCGCGCACGCGCTTCGCGCCCAGGGCGGCAAGCTCCTTCACAATGTCGCGCCCCGTCGTGCCAGTCCCGCCCGTGATCAGAATCATCTTCTTTCCCCTTCCCGCATGGTCAGTATGAAAGCGAGGTGATTAGCGGGGGCTTCAGCGCCGACGGCGTTCGCACGGAAGTCGTTCAAACGGCCGTCGCGCGAAAAAAATTTCAGGCGCCGTCGCCGCGCGCCGCTTCGAGTAGCTCGTTCAGGCGGGCAAGCTTCTTCTCGTCCATGTGGCCGAGCTGCTCGCGCAGAAGCTCTTCTACGCGGCCGTCCCACTCGGCGAGGAGGCGCAATCCCTCGTCGGTGATGCGCGTGGCTATGCGGCGGCGGTCGCGCTCCTCGCGCTCGCGCGTTACGAGCCCGCGGTCTTCCATGCGGTCGAGCAGGCGCGTGATGTCAGGGTCTTTCGTGATCAGGCGGTCGCTTATCTCGCGGCAGGCCGCGCCGCACTCGCCCGCGCCGCGCAGTATGCGCAGCACGTTGTACTGCGTGGGCGTCAGGCCCGCGCGCTTGAGCATCTCGGCGAGCGGGCGCGAGAGCGCGTCGGCCGTCCGCAGAAGATTTAGGAAGACCTCTTCCTCTATCCCGGCGAACGGCTTTGCCTGCTTCAGCTCTTTCTGAAGTTTACTGGCCACGACGGCAATGTAGTCGTTACAACGACAGTTGTCAACAGGCCCGTACCGAGGCCGCCTGTCAGAAGTTGAAGTCCCTGCCGACCACGGTCGTGTCACTGGAGCGGAAGGCGGGGGCGGGCATCATGTGCGCGGGCCGGGGCGTGAGCTGCTGCCCCGGCAGTTGCGGCAGGCCGAAGGAGATGTCCTGCACCGTCAGGCGCAACGGCGCCGAAGGATCTACTTCGAGCAGAAGCTCGAAGCCTTCGGCGGGCGGCGCGGCGTAGGAGAGCCGCAGAGGACTTCTCCGGCCGTCGGCCGCGGCGGAAGAGTTGTCGAGCAGCGGCTTGCCGTTGAGGAATGCGCGGCGCAGCGCGGCCCCGTCTTCCGCGTAGGCGAGCAGCATCGGCGCGCCACGCCTTGAAGAAACCTTGAGCCGTATGGTGCGCGTCGCGCCCTCGCTCGTGTCGCTCAGCACCTCTGCGGTTGGCACGGGGAGCGCGGTGGCTGGGGCGTCGGCGTGCCAGCCTTGCGGCCTCACCCAGGGGAAAACCGCCGAGAGGCTCTCGCCCTTCACGCCCGACGAGGCGAACTGCGAAGTCCACTCGTCGGGCGCGGGGTCTGCGCTTACCCACCGGGCCGCGCTCGCGTTCGAGTCGAGGAAGTAGAAGACGTTGTTCGCCTTCCTGCGGCGCGCGTCGAAGCCGGCGGAGGCCACGCC
>DASPKR010000506.1:0-6988 GCA_035627975.1 Pyrinomonadaceae bacterium
GCGGACGATGTCGCCGGGCTTGATGGACTTGCCCGAGGGCATGTTCTCGGCCGCGGGGACGACCGCCGCGACGCGCCTCGCGGGTTTGAGCTGCGCGATGGCGCGGAGGGCCCCGAGCGCCGCGGCGCCGCCCGCCATGTCGGACTTCATCTCGTACATGTCTAGGCCGTGCTTGATGGAGATGCCGCCCGTGTCGAAGGTGATGCCCTTGCCGACGAAGGCCCAAAGCTCGTCGTCGGGCTTGGCTCCCTCCGGCTCGTAGCGCAGGACGATGAGCGCGGGCTCTTCCTGCGAGCCCTGGCCCACGCCTGCGAGCGCCCCCATGCCGCGCCCGCGGATTTCCGCCGCGTTCAAAGACTCGACCTTAAGGCCGAACTCTTCGGCCATCGCGGCGGCGCGGCGCGCGAACTCGCGCGGGGGCAAACTCGCGCCCGGCTCGTCCGCCAGAGCGCGCGCCCAGTTCACCGACTCGGCGACTATCCGCGCCCTCTCGACCTCGGCGCGCGGGTCTTGCCAGTCCTGCCCCTCTGCGACCAGCGTTAGTTGTTCGAGCGCCGCCGACTCCTCTTCGTTCTGGTAGAAGCCGTTGTCGTATGCGCCCAGGACGGCGCCCTCGGTCAGCGCGCGCAGGACGGCTTGAGGGTTATAGCAGACCGGCACGACCAGGTTGACCCGCCTCGCGCGCGCGGCCCCCGCCTGCCGGACGGCGATTGCGCCGGCACGCCTGAAGGCGTCCGGGTCGTCGTCATGAGTGCGGCCCACACCGACGAGAAGCAGCCGGCGCGGGCCTTCCTCGGTCGCGGCGTGGACGAGGAGCGCGGAACCCTCCTTGCCCTCGAAGTCGCCCCCGGCGAGAGCGCCCTCCACGGCGCGGAGCACGCCGCCGCGGGCGTTCGTCATGTGCGCAAAATCCGCGCCGTCCTGATAGACGCAAAGGGCTACGACCTCCTGCCCGGACGGGGCGGGAAGCTCGGCGGCCACTTCAACCCTCACTGTCTGCGTTCTTCCCATCGGAGACCTTTTAGCCGGCGGCGTGTTTGGTATGCGTTGACCGCGGTGAGTATAATTCAACCTAAAGCGCCGGCCCAACTTCGACGGCAGCGAGCCCTCTGCCGCGCGGCCGGCGGCCTCCCGAAATCGTCAAGGAAGGAAAACTGTCCCCGATGGCAACCATTCGCCCGCGCGCGCGGCTCGCCGTGCTCCTGCTCCTGCTCGCAACGCTGGCGGCGCCGCACGCGGCGCTCGCGCAGGCTGCCAAGCCGTGTAGCGTCCGCGTCACGCTGCTTCAGGTCAACGACGTGTATCAGTTCATGCCCGTCGAGCGCGGCGCGCACGGCGGGGTGGCCCGCCTCTCCACGCTTCGCAAGCGCGTCAAGGAGGAGTCGCCGAACACGCTCTTCCTGCTCGCGGGCGACACCATCTCGCCCTCGGTCGAGTCCATCGAGTACAAGGGCCGGCAGATGATTGACGCCTGGAACGCCGTCGGGCTCGACTACTCTGTGTTCGGCAACCACGAGTTCGACTTCGGCGCAGACGAGTTGCGCAAGCGCGTCGCGGAATCGAAGTTCAAGTGGCTCGGCGCAAACGTCATAGAGAAGAGCACGGGCAGGACGTTCGCCGGCACGCCCGTCGTCGAGGTCAGGGAGTTCGACGGCGTCAAGCTCGGCCTCTTCGGCATAGTGCTGCCCGAGACGGCGACGACTTCCAACCCCGGCCCCGGCGTCATCTTCCGCGAGGCGTGCTCGACGGCGCGCGCGGCCGTCAGGCGGCTCCGCGCCCGAGGCGTCGGCGCCATCGTCGCGCTCACGCACCTGTCGCTCGAAGAGGACAAGCAGCTCGCGCGCTGCGCGCCCGGCATAGACCTAATCGTCGGCGGCCACGAGCACACGCTCCTCCAGTCGTCCTCCGCGGGCGTGCCCATCTTCAAGATGACGGCCGACGGGCGCGAGGCGGGCCAGTTCGATCTGCACATCAACCCCGCGACGGGTAAGGTCGAGTCACTCGACTGGAAGGTGATTCCCGTAAACTCCGACATACCCGAAGACCCTGAGTTCGCCGCAGCCATGCAGAAGTACGAGGCGAAGCAGAAGGAGCTAGCCGTCACGGTAGGGCGCACCGACGTGGCGCTAGACGCGCGCAGCGCCCCCAACCGCACGGGCGAGACCAACGTCGCCTCCTTCATCGCCGACGCCTTCCGCGAGGCGGCTGGCGCCGACGTCGCGCTCTTAAACGGCGGCTCCATCCGGGCCGACACCATAATCTCGCGGGGCGAGCTTTCGCTCCGGGACGTGCTCTCGATACTCCCGTTCGGCGGCGCCCTCGTCAAAATCGAGGTGACGGGCGAGACGCTGCGAAAGGCCCTCGAGCACGGGCTGTCGAACACGAGGCCGGGGGCCGAGCCCGGCCGCTTCCCGCAGGTCTCCGGGGTGCGCTACTCCTTCGACGCCACGCGCGCGCCCGGCTCGCGCCTCGTAGAAGTCACCGTGGGCGGCCGCCCGCTCGAAGCGCAGAAGACCTACACGCTCGTCACCTCGAAGTACGTGGCCGAGGGCGGCGACCAGTACGACATGTTCAAGGGCGCGCCCAACCTCCTGACGGAGAAGCTGACCGACTCGGGCGTGCTCCGAAGCGCGATAGCCGCGGCGCCCAACCAGACGATAGCGCCGCGCACCGACGGGCGCGTTCGCCGTCTCGACGAGCCCGCCTCGCAGGCGCCGTGCAAGCCGGCCGCCGCGGCGGCCAGGCCCGCGCCCGCGCGCGCCAGACGCAGGCGTTAGCCCCCGGCGGAGGACTTGAGTTTTATGTTCGAGGAAGAAGAGAAGACGGGCGCGGGGCCGAGGCTCAGGGCGGTCGAGCTTTTCCGCCGCGCCTACGAGGCGCAGATGGAGAAGAACTACGCCGAGGCCGTGGAGCTCTACCGACGCTCGATCGAGGTGTGCCCGACCGCCGAGGCGCACACCTTCCTGGGATGGGTCTATAGCTTCGAGGGGCGTTATGCCGAGGCCATAGACGAGTGCCTGAAGGCCATAAGCGTTGACGCCTCCTTCGGCAACCCCTACAACGACATCGGCAGCTACCTCATGGCGCAGGGCGACTTCTGGACGTGCGTGCGCTGGTTCCGCCGCGCGCTCGCGGCCGCGCGCTACGAGTCATACGCCTTCCCGCACTTCAACCTCGGCCGCGCCTACGAGGAGCGCGGCCGCCCCCTCGACGCCGCGCGCCACTACGGCCTCGCCCTCGAAGAGCGCCCCGACTTCGCGCAGGCCGCCAAACAGTTGCGCCGCGTGCAGGCGCGGCTGAACTGAAGGGCGCCCCGGCCCGGAGGGCAGACTTTGGAGCCGAGCAGGCAGACCTCTTTGTTCGGGCGCTTCGCCAAGTGGACGGCGCGCGTGACGGGCCGCCCGGCGACGTTCGCCGTCGCGGTGGGCATAATCGCGGTGTGGGCCCTGACCGGGCCTCTTTTCGACTTCTCGGACACCTGGCAGTTAATAATTAACACCGGCACGACCATCGTCACCTTCCTGATGGTCTTCCTCATACAGAGCACGCAGAACCGCGACACGGAGGCGCTACAGATTAAGCTCGACGAGCTGATACGCATCTCGAGGAAGGCGGACAACGCGCTGCTCGACCTCGAAGAGCTGGACGAGGAGCAGCTCGACCGCATACGGGGCGTTTACGAAGAGCTCGCCGAGAAGGCGCGCAAGGAAGTCAGGCGCCGCGGCCGCGGCGCCTGAGCCCCCCGCGCCGCGCGCTCACGAGGACTGGCCGACGCTTATGACTTCGTCGTCGCCGAAGGTCACGGTGAGCGAGCGCTCGACGCGGTCGAGCATGCCCTGACGCTCGGCGCGGTCGAGCAGGAAGGCGCCCGCCGCGCGCATGTAGAGCGACTGGTGCCAGAACTGCCGGAGGTCGTCGAAAGCCTTCTCGACGGCGTCCGGCTGCACGCAGCTCGCCTTCTGCACCAGGGAGTTCAGGGCCTTCAGGCCCTTCACGAACCGGTTCCAGTTGCGGTGCACGCCCGAGTTGCCAAGGCCGCCCGCGTGCAGCGTTATCATCTTCGAGAACGTGCCGGCCTGCGGGCCGCGCTCGTACTCGGCCAGGCCCATGAAGTCGGGGACGCCGCCGCCCTTAGTCCTCACGTGGTTCGAGGCGTCCGAGGCGTAGGCGCTCGCCGACTTCGAGTCGTCGGCGAAGTACAAAAGCCAGAGCGGGCGGTAGAGCCTGACGCGGAACTCCTGCTCGCGGCGGCCCGCGAAAAGCTCGTTGTAGGGCATGGCGGCGGCGAGCGCGTGCGCGCCGTAGAAGTCGAGCTTGCGGTCGCCCTTGAGCTCCTGCCCGTCGAGTATGACGGCCTCGGCGGGGCTGAGCGCGGCCGGGAGCAGCGCCTTCAGGTCGTCGCCTTCGAGCTTGAACTCGAGCGCGACGGTCGCCTTCTCGCCGAACCTGCCCTCGAAGAGTGCCGCGGCCTCGGCGACGCTCCCCGGCCTTATGACGCGCCAGAGCGCCGCGTTGTCGAGGCACTGGCGCAGCTCGCCCTCCGACAGCTCCTTCTCCTCCCACGTCCAGTTGAAGCTCAGGCCGTAGTCGAAGTCGCACGTCGTCGGCGACGCCGAGAAGGACTTCATCTCGGCCTTGAAGTCGGCGTGCCACGAGACCTTGTCGCCGTTCCACTCGGCGTCGTAGCGGCGCAGCCCGTCGTAGGCGATGCGCCGCTCGCCGAGGACGTTCTCCTGCGTGACGCGCGACTCGGAGACCTTGTCCCTGCCGCCCACCTTTATCCCGAAGGGCTCTATGCCCAGCGTGAAGCCCCACGCGCGCGTGCGCTCAAGCGTCTCCTGCCGCAGGTAGAACTTCACAAGGCCGCGCCCGCCCCTCAGCGCTTCGAGCGCGCCCGAGATGTCGCGGCGCATCAGTTGGCCGTGGCACTCGGCGAAGGCGTCGGCGTCGAGCTCGGCGAGCAGGAGCGCCTCGTCGGTCTTGACGCGCAGGTACTCGTAGGTGAATGCCAGCTCGACCTTCGTCTTCGCCGCCTGCTTTACCCTCCCGGCTATCTGCGACTGTATCTCGTCCCAGCGCTTCTTCAGGTCTTTCGGCTTCTGGACGACGCCGCCGAGGTTGAGCCGGGCGATGATGGCCTCGGCCAACTTCTTTTGCGCGGGCGTGAGCTGGTCGAAGGACGCGGCGTTCTTCGCCGCCTCGAAGAGGTTGTTGACGCGCGTCATGGTCGCGCCGAGCGCGGCCTCGTAGAGGTCGCCGAGCGCGCGCTCGACCACCGACTCGTCGGCGAACTCGGCGCCGACTGTCGCGCCCGCCTTGAAGCCGACCTGCCTCGACTTCGCCTTCCGCACGGCGACGCCTACGCGCCCGCCAGCGCCCTTCGTGAAGACGAGCAGGAAGTCGTCCTCGACCTCGACGCTGAAGGCGACGTTGACGGACGGCGTGACGTTTATCTTTATCAGCTCGCTCGGGCGGAGCAGCCCGCTAAGCGACCCAAGGCCGGCCGTTATCACGTCCGACCACTTGAGCGTGACCCCGGCCGTGAGCTTCCCGTAAACCTGGTAGGAGAGCGCCTCGCCCTCGCCGAGCTCCGCGGCGTCCGAGGCGTCGCCGGCGAAGCGAAGGCGCGGTAGGTCGGCGGCGATGGCCTGCGCCGTCACCTCGTCGCGCGAGTGCGCGTGGTAGTCGGCGAAGACTACTTTGGCCTGCCCGTCGGCCTCAATCCCCACGGGCGGGAAGCTCACCTCGGCCGAACCCTTCACGCCCGCCTCGACGCGGTACTTTAGCCACGCGCGCGCGGGGTCGAAGGCGATCTGCGGCGGCATCGCGGGAACGCCCTCATCGCCGTCGTCCTCTTCGGGCGGAATGCCGATGACGCCCTCGTCCTTCAAATCGTCGGGCGAGTTGTAGGCGTGTATCGTCGCCTTCGCCGAGGCTTCGATGGAGAAGGTGACGCCGCCGGCCGAGGGCGTGCCGTCGTAGGAGGCGGAAGCCTCGGCCACGTCAACCTTGAGGGACGCGTCGCCTAGCTGTTTGAGGGGCAGGTCTTGCAGGCTCTTCGGGGAAAACTGTATTCCGCTCATCGCATGTCTCCTGTCGGTTTCTCGGAAGGCCCGTCCACGCTTTTGTATGGCGCGCGGGCCGCTTACGTTTGGCGCCGCCTTTTTTGTCACGGACGGGGCGCGGGCGGTGTTCTAGGTTCATAAAGGCCCGACCGGCCGACTACCCCGCCCGGAGGCAAAAACAAGTGACGAGACTGGCCCTTCTGACTTCGCGCGCGTTGCTGTGCGCGCTCATTCTCCTCAACTGCTGCGCGGCGCTCGCGCGTCAGGCTCCCGCGCCCGAGAAGACCGAGGCAGAGAAGTGGCGCGAGGACTTACGCCACATGGCCGAGGAGATGCCGCGCCGCCACAAGAACCTCTTCCACACGATGACGCGCGAGCAGTTCGAGGCGGCCGTCCGCGGCCTCGACGCGCGGATACCCTCGCTCGCGCGCCACCAGATAATCGTAGAGATGGCGCGCATCGCCGCGATGGTCGGCGACGGCCACACGAACGTCGCGCCCACGCGCGACCCCAAAATCGGCTTCCACGCCATCCCCCTAAAACTTTACTTCTTCGCCGACGGCCTCTTCGTGCGCTCGGCCCCCCGCGAGCACGCGGAACTCGTGGGCGCGCGCGTCGTCAAAATCGGCGGCGCGACTCCCGAGCAGGCCGTCGCGCGCCTGCGCGGGATAACCGGGCACGACAACGAGATGGGCGTCCGGTTCTTCGCCCCGCACCTGCTGGTCATGCCGGAAGTCCTGCACGCGCTCGGGCTCTCGGAGGACGCGGGCTCGGCGCGCATCCTCTTCGAGAG
Organism: Pyrinomonadaceae bacterium; assembly: GCA_035627975.1. GTDB lineage: Bacteria > Acidobacteriota > Blastocatellia > Pyrinomonadales > Pyrinomonadaceae > QHXN01. The sequence goes on from DASPKR010000506.1 coordinate 6,859, forward strand.
GAAGGGCAGGGAGGAGGAGCGCGTGCTGAAGGCCGCGGGCGCGGCCGACCTCATCCCGCCGGACACCGACACGACGTGGGCCGGGAAGGAGGGCTGGGTGGACATGCGCGACGCGGCGGCCGCGCCCGCG
>DASPKR010000507.1:0-4087 GCA_035627975.1 Pyrinomonadaceae bacterium
GCCGCCTCGATCTGCGTCGCCATCTCGGCCAACTGGAACTGCACGCCCTGGAACTGGTTGATGGTCTTGCCGAACTGCGAGCGCTCCGCCGTGTAGCGCAGCGCGTGCTCGAGCGCCCCGCGCGCGAGCCCTATCATCTGCGCGCCGATGCCGATGCGCCCCTCGTTCAGAGTCTCGATCGAGACCTTGTAGCCGCGGCCCGCCTCGCCGAGCACGTTCTCCTTCGGCACCTTGCAGCCGTCGAGGATTATCTCCGTGGTGGACGAGGCGCGTATGCCGAGCTTGTTCTCCTTCTTGCCGACGGAGAAGCCCTCGAAACCCTTCTCGACGATGAAGGCGGTGATGCCGCGGTAGCCCTCCTCCGGCTTGGCGTTGGCGAAGACGATGAAGATGCCTGCCTCGTTGCCGTTCGTTATCCAGAGCTTGTGGCCCGTTAACTCGTAGTGGTCGCCGCGGTCGAAGGCGCGCGTCGTCATGGCGAAGGCGTCGGAGCCGGAGCCCGCCTCGGAGAGCGCGTAGGCGCCTACGGTGTCGGAGGCCAAGCGCGAGAGGTACTTCTTCTTCTGCTCGGGGCTCCCCCAGCGTATGAGTGCGTTGTTGACGAGCGTGTTCTGCACGTCCATCAGGACGCCCACCGACGGGTCAACGCGCGAAAGCTCCTCGACGCCTATGATCGCGGTGAAGAAGCTGGCGCCGGTGCCGCCGTACTCCTCGGGCGTCTCGATGCTCATCAGGCCGAGGTCGAAGAGCTGCTTGATGATTTCGGGGGCCATCCTGGCATCCTCGTCCATGTGCTCGACGCGCGGGCGAATCTCGCCCTCGGCGAACTCGCGCACGGAGGCGCGGAACATCGTCTCGTCCTCGGAGTATGTGGTCAGAGGGCTTCCGCTCAGGTGTTCTTGTGCCGCTTTACTCATCTCGATTATCTCGCCGGAAAAAGGATTTAAGGTGTACGCCGTAGCATCGCTCAAGAGGACGCTTTCGGTCAACTCCGCGTGACTCGGCGCGGCCGAGGGTTTTGAGGCCGGGCGGGTGTTGACGTATCTTGCTTGCGCGGCGGGGCGGGAATTTAAAAGGGCCGGGCTGTCGTGCAGATGACTAAGGGCAAGAGCGCTTCGAGGAGGTTCGCGCCGGCGGGGGCGTTTTTCGCGCTCGCCGGCCTGCTGCTCTTCGCGTACTTCGTATGGAAGGCGGGCCCGTGGGAGATCTGGGCGAACATCTCGAAGATAGGCGCGGGCTTCGTGTGGGTGATACTGCTCTCGGGCCTTCGGTTCAGCGTGCGCTCGTTCGCGTGGACGCTCTGCTTCGACCCGCCGCACCGCCTGCCGTTTATAGAGGCGTTCAAGGCTTACCTCGTCGGGGACACCGCCGGCAACATCGTACCGCTCGGCCTCGCCGTCAGCGAGCCGACGAAGGTCGCGCTCGTCAAGGAGCGCGTGCCGCTGGTCGCGGCGCTCTCGGCCATAGCGGTCGAGAACATCTTCTACATGCTGTCGGTCGCGCTCTTCATCTTCTGCGGGGCGGCGGCGCTGCTTTTGAGCTTCCGGCTGCCGAAGGTGCTGCGGTGGTCGAGCGGGGGGGTGATCGTAGGCGCGCTCGTCTTCGCGCTCTTCGCCTTCTTCGCCGCGCGGCGCCAGTGGAAGTTCCTTTCGGGCTCGCTCGACTGGCTGGCGGCGCGGGGCCTGGGCCGCCGCTTCGCGGAGCGGCGGCGCGCGGGCGTCGTAGCGCTCGAAGAGAAAATCTACGGCTTCTACGCGCGCAGGCGCGGGGCCGTGCCGGTGATACTCGCGCTAGAGGCGGCGTTCCACATGCTCGGCGTGGCCGAAGCCTACCTGACGATCATGCTGATAAGCGGCTCGCCGCCAACGCTCCTTTCGGCCTTCCTCTTCGAGTCGGTCAACCGCGTCATCACGATGGTCTTCAAGTTCGTGCCGCTGCGCGCGGGCGTGGACGAGGCCGGGACGGGGCAGCTCGCGAGCCTGCTGGCGCTGGGCATGACGGCCGGCGTCACGCTCGCCGTCGTGCGCAAGGCGCGCATGGTCTTCTGGATGACCGCCGGCGTGGCCCTGCTCGCCGGGCGCGGCCTCTCGCTCAGGCGCGTCGCGGAGGGCGCGGCCGAGAGCGCGGGCGAGTGGGACGCGGCGGCGGCCGAAGAGGGCGGGCCGTCCGAGGGCGCGCCCGCGGCGCCGGGCCCGGGGCTTCAGGGCTGAGGGGGCTTTTTGGCGCGACCGATTGAGCTTGATCCCGAGGGCGCGCTCGCCGGCGAGGCCGCCGGGCGCGTGCGCGCGCGGCGACTGGCCGGAGCGGTCGAACGTTACGCCGTCGTGGCGCTCGTGCTGCTCGCGGCCGCCGGGCTGACTCTGCGGCTGGCGGGCGTAGGCGCGGTCGGGCTCGCCGAGGACGAGGTCAACAAGCTCGACGCCGCGCGCGCCTACGCGCGGGGCGACATAACGGCCAACGCCGAGCACCCGATGGTGATGAAGTCGCTCATCCTCGTCTCGGTCGGCGCCGCCTCTGCCTGGAACGCCCGCGCGCCCGCCCCGCTCCGCGTAAGCGACGAGGCGGCGCTAAGGTTCCCCAACATACTCTTCGGCGCGCTCACGGTCTTCCCGCTGTTCCTTTTGACGGCCGCCCTCTTCGACCGCCGCACGGCGCTCGCGGCCGCCGCGCTCTGGGCCTTCGGCGTGAACGCCGCCACCTACAACCGCGTGGCGAAGGAAGACACTCTGCTCGTCTTCTTCATGCTCTTCGCCTTCTACTTCTACGCGCGCGCAAAGCAGACGAGCGGCTTCGACCCCCGCCGCAAGCGCCGCAACTACCTGCTGAGCGCCGCCTCGTTCGGGCTGATGTTCGCTTCGAAGTATTTCCCGCACTACTTCGGCCTGAACATGCTCTACCACCACCACGCGCGGCTGCGCGAGCGCGAGCCGGGCGAGCCGCGCGGCTCGACCCCCGCATACTTCTACGCGGCCGTGCTCGCGGCCTTCCTCGCGGCGAACCCCGCGATACTTTTGCCGCAGACCTGGAGCTACCTGAGCGCCTATTCGAGCGAAGGGCTTTTGACGCACCACGGCTACCTTATGGGCGAGACGCTCTACGACAACGTCGTGTCGAAGTCGCCCTTCGGGGCGACGCCCGTCTATTTCTACTTGCTCTTCCTTCTGATAAAGACGCCGCCCGTGCTTCTGGTCATGCTCGTCGTGGGGCTATTCGTCGCGGCGAAGCGTCGGAGGGAGCCCGGCCCGCTGTTCGTGCTGATGATGTTCGTGCTGTGGGTGGTGCCTTACTCGCTCTTCGGCGCGAAGTGGCTGCGCTACGCGCTGAGCCTCATGCCGTTCGTCTATATGCTCGCGGCCGTCGGCGTCGTGTGGGCGGCCGGGCGCGCGTCGGCTCTCGCGCGGCGCCTGCGCCTGCGCGGGGCCGCGGCGGGCGCCGCGGTCGCAATCTTCCTGCTGGCCGCGCCCGCCTGGGCGGCGCTCCGCAGCGCGCCGCACCACGCGCTCTACACGAACCTGCTCGCGCCGGGCCGCGCCGGCTACTACTTCCCGCACGACGAGTTCTACGACGACGGGCTGCGCGAGGCCCTTCGCTACGTGGCAGAGCACGCGCCGCCCGGCGCGACGGTGGCGCACGAGACGCCGGGAGTTGCGCGCTACTACCTCGAAAAGTTCGGGCGCGCAGACCTTCGCTCGCGCACCATCTCAGACCCCGACTTCGAGCTGACGCGCGAGCCGCCGCCGACCTACGCGATACTCCAGCGTGGCCGCACCTACTTCGAGAACCGCGAAGAGCTGCGGCAGGCTCGCTCCGGCGCCGCCGGCTTCACGCTCCGCCGCGAAGTCCTCATCGAAGGCGCCCTCGCCGCGGAAGTTTACGCTAACGACAAGTAGCCGGTAGCCAGTAGTCAGTAGGCTCCGCCCTGAGTGGGTTGGCCCCGGGAACCTGTCCGCCTAGATGGGAAGGTTCTTCTACTGGCTACTGGCTACTGCTTTCTTTATCGTCGCGCGCTTCTTCCAGCGGCGGTACATCTCCAGCGAGAGGCCGAGCCAGAGGCCGGCGAACAGGTATGCGCCGAGCGTGTCGCTGG
>DASPKR010000508.1:0-4805 GCA_035627975.1 Pyrinomonadaceae bacterium
GCTACCGACCTCCTTTGTGGCGGGAAGTTTATGCTGCCCGGCGCTCCGCCGCAAGATTTTCTTCGCGCGACGGCCGACGCGGGCGCCTTCGGTTAAGCCGGGACCGAGCCCCGCGCGCTCTCAACCGACAGCGATTTCCCACAACCAGAGGAGGAAATCGCGCATCCGAGTTTCCCTCGCGCGGCGGAATTTGGCATAATGCCGGCCGGCACGGTCCTTACTTTGTAACAAGCCCGGTGGATAGTCTTTAGCGGCGGCAGTCTTTCTCCGATGGTTAAACGGCTCACGACGATACTCCTCCTCCTGGCGCTCGGCGCCGGCGTTGCCTCCGGCGCGCCGCTGCACGCCGGGGCGGAGGAGTGCGACATGGGCGGCGCGATGGAGATGATGGACTGCTGCAAGCGCGCGCGCTCCGTCGGCAACACGCCCGAGATACAGGCCGCGCGCCTGTGCTGCGCCGTCAACTGCCAGCAGGGCGGCGCGAACGGCCCCTCTTCGGCCGTCCGAGTCTCGGCGCCGCAGGTCGCCGCCCAACACCCGGCTGCGACTTCGTCGCCTATGCCCGCGCCGCTCGCGCCCCCGCGCGCGTGGCGCGACCCCGGACTGTCAAGCGCCGACGAATCACCCCCCCTCTACCTTATCAATCTCGCATTCCTGATCTGAAACTCTGTAGGCGGTAGTGTGCCTTCCTGACTCGCCCCAGCGCGGGCGAGGGACGGGCGGGTTCGGCGCGGGCCTCTTGCCCGGGGCCGGGCCGCGGCACACTACGCACGCCGACGGGGCCGGAGTGTGCGCGGCCGGCGGCTCCGCGCGTCAGCCGTGCGCGCACGGACGGGTATAGACCTTTTTACTCATAAGGAGAATCAAGCCATGAAGAAGTTAATCGCGCTCTGCATCGCGACGGCGCTCCTCGCCGCCGCGGCGGCCTGCGGCTCGGGCGAGGACAAGGAGATTAAGAGCGGCAAGGTTGGGAACCTGACCGTCAGCATCTCGAACCCGCAGGGCGTCCTCAAGCACGGCGACCAGGAGTTCACAGTCACCTTCAAGGACGCATCCGGCAAGCCCGTTGACGTCGGCTCCGCCTCGCTCAACTTCTACATGCCTGCGATGGGGGCGATGCCCGTGATGAACGACCCGGCGACGCTGACAACGACGAGCACGCCCGGCGTCTATCGCGCGAAGGTGAGGCTTCAGATGGCTGGCGAGTGGCAGGCGCAGGTCGCGTACGAAGGCGCGGCCGGCGCCGCAAAAGGGAGCTTCCCCGTCACGGCGCAGTAAGGCGGCGCCGGGAGGGCAGGGATGATTAACTGGCTCATAGAAGTCTCGATGCGCTACCGCGCGGTGGTCGTGGCCGCCTACCTGGGCCTCGCCGCGTGGGGTTACTGGGCCCTGCTCTCGACGCCGATTGACGCCATCCCGGACCTCTCCGACAACCAGGTCATAGTCTTCACCGACTGGCCGGGGCGCTCGCCGCAGGAGGTCGAAGATCAAGTCACCTACCCGCTCGTCACCAACCTGCAAGGGCTCGCGGGCGTTCGCACCGTCCGCGCCTCCTCGGCCTTCAGCTTCTCGATGGTCAACGTCATCTTCGAGGACGACGTTGAGCTTTACTGGGCGCGCACGCGCGTGCTGGAACGCCTGAACTTGGTCACGGGTCAACTGCCGGAGGGCTTGAAGCCCACGCTCGGGCCTGACGCGACGGGCGTCGGGCAAATCTTCTGGTACACGCTAGAGAGCGACACGCACTCCCTGCGCGACCTGCGCTCCTTGCAGGACTGGTTCGTCCGCTACCAACTCAACTCCGTGCCTGGGATAGCCGAGGTCGCAAGCGTCGGCGGCCACGTGCAGCAGTACCAGGTGGACGTTGACCCGAACCGCCTGCGCGCCTACGGCCTGCCGCTCTCGGCCGTGGTCGAGGCCGTCGAGCGCTCGAACACGAACGTCGGCGGGAACGTCATCGAGCAGTCGGGCCAGTGGGCAGTCGTGCGCGGCATCGGCTTGGTCGAGTCGGTCGCGGACGTTGAGAACATCGTCATCGGGGCGGAGAACGGCACCCCGATTTACGTCCGCAACGTGGCGGCCGTCAAGCTCGGCAACGCCTTCCGCACGGGCGCGCTCGACAAGGACGGGCGCGAGGCCGTCGGCGGCGTCGTCATCGCGCGCTACGGCGTGAGCGCGCTCGAAGCCATCGAGGCCGTCAAGCGCAAGATCGAGGAGCTGAAGCAGGGGCTTCCCGCGGGCGTCCGCCTCGTCCCCTTCTACGACCGCACGCAGCTAATCAACCGCGCCGCCGGCACGCTGAAGGAGGCGCTGATTGAAGAGCTGATACTCGTCACGCTCGTCAACCTCGTCTTCCTCGCGCACTTCCGCTCGGTGCTGATCGTGACGATACCGCTGCCGCTCGCGGTGCTCGTCTCGTTCCTCTTCATGCGTTACTTCGGCATCACGTCGAACATCATGTCGCTGGCCGGCATAGCCATCGCCATCTCCGACCTCGTTGACGCCGGGATAGTCGTCACGGAGAACGCCTACCGCTCGGTCGAGGGCGCCGACTCGCGCGACCGCCGGCTGGTGTGGCGCCTCGTCCTCGACGCCACCAGGAAGGTCGGCCTGCCCATCTTCGCCTCGATGGCGATAATCATCCTGGCGTTCGCGCCGGTCTTCGCGCTGACGGGGCAGGAGGGGAAGCTCTTCCGCCCGCTCGCCTTCACCAAGACCTTCGCGATGGTCGGCGCGGCCTTCATGGCGGTCACGCTCGTCCCGGTGCTCTGCACCTACTTCCTCGGCGGCAGGCTGCGGCCCGAGGAGTGGAACCCGCTGATGCGCGCCCTTCGCGGCGTCTATAAGCCGCTGCTCGTCAAGGCGCTAAGGCACAGGCTCACGACCGTCGCGGTCGCGCTCGTCTTCTTCGCGGGCGCCGTCTTCGTCGCCACGCGCGTCGGCAGCGAGTTCATGCCGCCCTTGAACGAGGGCGACCTGATGTACATGCCCGTCACTGACCCTGCCGTCTCGATGGACGAGGCGCTGCGCATCATGCAAAGGCAGGACGAGATTCTAAAAAGCTTCCCCGAGGTCGAGTGGGCCGTCGGGAAGGCCGGCCGCGCCGAGACTTCCACAGACCCTTCGCCCGTCAACATGAACGAGACCATCGTCCACCTGAAGCCCGAGTCGGAGTGGCGCGAAGGGATGACGCGCGAGAAGCTGGTGGCCGAGATGGACGCGGCCTTGAGGATGCCGGGAGTGACGAACATCTGGACGCAGCCCATCATCAACCGCATCGAGATGCTGGCGACGGGGATGCGCTCGCAGGTCGGCATCAAAGTATTCGGCAACGACCTCGGCACGCTCGAAGAGACCTCGCGGCGCATCGCCGACGCGCTCAGGACAGTCCCCGGCGCGGCCGACGTTTACCCCGAGCAGATAGGCGGCGCGCCCTACGTTGACATAAAAATCAACCGCACGGCGGCCGCGCGCTACGGGATAGGGACGGCCACGATTCAGGACGTGATCGAGCGCGGCATCGGCGAGACGAATCTGACCGTGACGATTGAGGGCCGCCGTCGCTTCCCGATACGGGTGCGCTACGCGCCGGAGTTCCGCGACTCGCCCGAGTCAATCGGCCGAATCCCCGTCACGTCGCCCTCGGGCGTGCCAGTACCCTTGGCCCAGATAGCCGAGATCCGCACCGTCGAAGGCCCCTCGATGATACAGAGCGAGAACGGGCTGCTGCGCGGGACGGTGCTTCTGAACGTGCGGGGCCGGGACATCGGCGGCTTCGTCGAGGAGGCCAAGCGACACCTTGCCGCGCGGGTGCAGATGCCGGCCGGCTACTACATGCAGTGGAGCGGCCAGTACGAGAACCAGGAGCGCGCGCGCAAGAGGCTGATGATAGTCGTGCCCATCGTCATCCTCATCATCTTCGTCACGCTCTATCTCACTTATCGCTCGGCGCTCGAAGCGGCGCACGTGCTCCTCGCCGTGCCGTTCGCGCTGACGGGCGGGTTCTACCTGCTCTGGCTGCTCGACTACAACTTCTCGGTCGCCGTGTGGGTCGGCTTCATCGCGCTCTTCGGCGCGGCGGTGCAGACGGGGATAGTGATGGTCGTCTATCTGCAGGAGGCCGTCGAGCGGAAGCGGCGGGAGCTTGGCCGCCTGAACCGCGAGACGCTCATGGAAGCCGTGACGGAGGGGGCGCTGCTGCGGCTGCGGCCGAAGGTGATGACGGTGTCCACCATCGTGGCGGGGCTGCTGCCCATCATGTGGTCAACGAGCGCGGGGTCGGAGGTGATGAAGCCGCTCGCCACGCCCGTCTTCGGCGGGATGCTGTCGAGCCTCCTGCACGTCCTCATCGTCACGCCGGTCATCTTCTACTGGCTGCGGCTGAGGGAGCTTAAGAGGGACGAAAGGCCCGGCGCGGGCGACGGGACGCCGCGTGACGAGGGGCCGGGTGTCGAGGAGGCTGAGGAGGCGCTCGTCAGGTAGCGCCGGGGGGTTATCAGTCATGTCGAAGGTATTGAGGTTGAAGAGGACGGTCACGGCGGCGCTGCTAGCCGCGCTCACGGTCGCGGCGCAGGGGGGCGCGACGGCCGCGCGCGCGCAGTCGCCCGCGCCGCCGCGGCAGGAGGCGGGCGTCGTGGCCGTGCTCTTGCAGGAGGACAGGGCGCTCGAACGCTACCTCGACTCGGTCGCGGGGCTCGACGTTGAGCAGGCCGTGCAGATCGCGCTAGAACGCAACGGCGAGCTGCTCGCCGCGCGGAAAGAGTTGGACGCCGCGCGCGCTCTGGTTCGGCAGGCGGCCTTGCGCG
>DASPKR010000509.1:0-2853 GCA_035627975.1 Pyrinomonadaceae bacterium
GGCGGCGTGCGCGCGCGGCCAGGCCGGCCAGGCCGGTGCCGAACAGTATCATCGTCATCGGCTCGGGGATGGGGTTAGCCCTCGCCACGTCGCTGTCGCCGTTGTTGACATCCTGGAAGCGGGCGAAAATTGCCTGCGCTATCTCGTCGGGCGTCAGGCCCGAGAAGTCGCCCGTGATGGTGAACGTGGCGCTCGCGCCGGGCGCGATGCCGTCGTTGACGCTGCCGCCCCCGAAAGTCAGGTTGCCGTTAGTCTTATTCGCCAGCACGAGGTCGAAGGTGCTGACGAAATTCTGGGCGCCGGCCGTGGCGTTCAGGTCGAAAGCTATCTCGTAATTACCAGTCGTGTCCTGAATGAGCGTGTAGTTATTCAGGCGGTCGCCGGGCAGCGCGAAGCCGATGTTCGTGATCGTGCCGGTTGCGCCCGGCTCGGTGGCCGTGTTGGTGATGGTGAAAGTGAACGTGTTGCCGACCAGCGTGTAGTTGCTGATGGTCGCGTCAACTCCCGTGCCGCCTATGCCGACGAGTGTGACGGTGTCGGCGCGCGCGACCGAGCCGAGGGCTAAAACGGCCAGGATTACTGCGAAACTGAGTGAAAATTTACGAATCATCTTTGTCACGTCTCCCCTGAGTGAATTCCGTAACCGTTAAGCCTCCTATACTTCCGGCTGGGGGCGGGAGGCGAAGCCAAGAGCACGGACAGAATCGCTGCGGCGAGCGGCACTCTCTAAGAGTCTCTGTCTCCTGCCGAAGAGAGAGGCACAATCACGAGGATTTTCCAGAAACTGACAGCGTGGGCGACATTTAACAGCAGAACCGCGGGGCCGTCAACGAGAAAATTTTGAGCCCGGAGCTACATTCCCGGCGCCTTCAGCGTCGCCCGCCCCCGAGAATGCGCGCCGCCCGCCCGAAAATCGCGCGCGATTCCGGCAGGCCCAGGAGGGACGTGGCGGCGAAATAAAGGAGCCCGTAAGGAATCAGGACGAGCCCGGCGACCAGGACGGGATGGAGCGAGCCCGCCAGCAGCTTCAGCCCCCACCCGGCCGCGGCGCACGCGACCGCCGGCGCCCACAGCTTCGACAGGAACCCCCAGGCGAGCCCCGTCTGCCCTACCCGCGCGTTGAGCTTGCGCCTGAGCAGGAGGAACTCTATCCAGCCCGCGATACCCGCCGAGGCGGTCAGCCCGACGGCGCCCCAGCGCCTTTCAACGCCGAGCAGCGGCGGAAGGTGGAGGGCCGAGAGGTAGCCGAGCGCGACGGCGAGAACGACGTGGAGCACGGCGAAGCGGAAGGGCGTGCGCGTGTCGTGCAGCGCGTAGAAGGTCGAGGCGTAGAGCCGGCCGAGCGTCGTCGGCAGCAGCCCTATTGCCGAGCCCGCGAGGATGCCCCAGACGAAGAGCGTGTCGCCGCGAGTGAACTTGCCGGTCTGGTAGAGCGCGCCCACCATCACGTCGCCGAAGGCGAGGAAGGCGACGACCGAAGGCACGACGAAGAAGGAGATTTGCCGGAGCCCCGCGTTCAGCCGCCCGCGGAGCTGCGAGGCGACCTCCTGCTCGCTTCCGACGGCGCTCGACATAGCGGGCAGTTCCGCGGCCGAGATGGACATGCCGAAGAGGCTGACGGGGAGTGTGTAGAGGCTCTGCGTGTAGGTGAGCGCCTGCACGGGGCCGTCGCCGAGCAGGCTCGCGATCATCTCGTCAACGAAGGCGCTTATCTGCACGACGCCGCGGCTGACGAAGACGGGGACGAAGTTGCGGACGACCGTCCGCACGTGCTCGTTTGCGGCAGCGAGCGAGAGCCTCAGGCCCCCGAGCAGCCCCAAAACCCTCGGTAGCTGAATCCCGAACTGGAGCGCGCTCCCCACCACGGAGCCCCATGCCGTGTATCGCGCGACCGCGCCCCACACGCCCAGCTCGCCCGAGCCGACGTGGCGCACGGGCGTGCCGGACAGCACGAGCGCCACGATGATCGAGGCGTTCCAGATAATCGGCGCGGCGTAGGAGAGGAAGAAACGCCTGTGGCTGTTGAGCACGCCCAGGCACCACGCGGAGAGCACGAGGAGGCCCGCGCCGGGGAAGAATACGCGGACGAGTTGGACTGTCAGGTCGCGCTTGCCGCCCTCGAACCCGGGCGCGAATATGTCTGTCAGGAGCGGCGCGGCCAGCACGCCGCCGAGCACGAGGAGGGACGTGACGAGCGCGAGGAGCGAGAAGACGGCGCCGGCGACGCGCTCGGCCTCCTCGCGCTCGCCCTTCGCCAGCAACTTCGCATAGACGGGAATGAAGGAGGCCGACAGAGCCCCCTCGCCGAAGACGTTCTGAAGGAAGTTGGGGATACGGAACGCGGCGGCGTAGGCGTCGCCCGCGACTGAGATGCCGAAGTAGTAGGCGAAGACGCGCTGGCGCAGAAGCCCGACGATGCGGCTCAGAAGGATGCCCGCGCCGACTAACAGGGCGCCGCGCTTCGTGCTCTCGGCCGACCTCTTCTCCTCGGGCGCCGCGGACGTCCTGTCGGCGGGGAACTCGGCCGTCACGCTCCCGACCGTCAGGTTCGTCTCGCCCGCCACGACGGACGCCTCCTCGTGCGGCGCCCCCTGCTTTGCTTCCCGCCCGCCCTCTTCGTCTCGTCTCATCAAGCGCTCACGGCCCGGCCAGTGCTCTTCACAGATTGTAATCCTTGATCTTAGTCAGGAGGGTCTTGTAGCTGACGCCCAACTCCTCTGCGGCGCGCGTCTTGTTGCCATCGTGGGCGCGCAGGGCCTCGGCTATCTTTCGGCGCTCGACGGCGCGGGCGGCACGCTCGGCCGCCTCCGCGAGCGTCCCCGACAGGTCGAGCCCGGCTGTGCTCTCGCCCTC
>DASPKR010000510.1:0-11537 GCA_035627975.1 Pyrinomonadaceae bacterium
GAGGTCGAGCGCGCCGAGGGCGAGGACTTCGGCCTACAGTTCGAGAACATCGTCCCGCGCCAGTGCGCCAACGAGTGCCTGTTCTGCTTCTGCAAGGGGAACCCCCCCGACGCCCGGCCCGCACTCTTCTTCCGCGACGAGGACGTGCGCCTCTCCTTCCTCTACGGCAACTACACGACGCTCACCTCGATTACAGAGGACGAGATGCGCCGCGTCATAGAGCAGCGACTGACGCCGCAGTACGTCTCAGTCCACGCGACCGACCTGAAGGTGCGCGCCTACCTCCTCGGCGTGGACGAGGCGCGCGCGGACATCTCCGAGAAGATGCGGCGCATGACGGAGGCCGGCATCGAGATTCACGCGCAGGTGGTTTTGTGCCCCGGCATTAACGACGGCGAGGTTCTGGGGAAGACGGTCGAAGACCTCGCGGCCGAGCACCCGAGGGTCAGGAGCGTAGCGATAGTCCCTCTGGGCCTGACGCGCTACAACACGGACGAGCGCCTGACGCCCGTGACGCCCGAATGGTGCCGGGAGGTCGTCCGGCAAGTCGGCGCGATGCAGAAGGGTTTGAAGGCGCGGCTGGGGACGAACTTCGCCTTCCTCGGCGACGAGATTTACCTGCGCGCCGGGCTCGACGTGCCGGGGCGGCAGCATTACGGCGACTACCCGCAGATAGAGGACGGCGTCGGCATGGTGCGCTCGTTCCGCGAGGACTTCGCGCGGCTGCTCAGGAAGCTTTCGCGCAATCCCCCGCGCGGCGCCGCCCGCCTGCACGGCACGATCCTGACGGGCGCGCTGTTCGCGCCGGTGCTCGGTGAGTTGGTCGGGCGCCTGAACGCGCGGACGGGCTCGCGCCTTAAAGTGTTGGCGGTGGAGAACAAATACTTCGGCCCCGAGATAGTCGTGGCGGGGCTCGTGACGGGCGAGTGCGTGCTCGCGGCGCGCGGACAGTTGGAGGGCGACTTCGTCGTGCTCCCGCGCACCGCGCACAAGTCGGACGAGCCCGTCATGCTCGACGGCACGCGGCTCGAAGACCTCGAAAAGCAACTCGGCCTGCCCGTTCGCGCTCTCGACTTCGAGGGCTTCGCGCGGATGGTGTCCGGGGACTGAGGGCAGGGCTTAGACAGCGCGGGCGATAAAAAGGGCGCCGAAACTCACCTGAGTTTCGGCGCCCTTGAGCTTTGCGGGGCTTATGTCGGCCCCGCTGAGTCGGCCTAGAAGTCGAAGCGGCCGACGAACTGAATCACGCGGGCGCGGAAGGCGTCCGTGGACTGGCCGAAGTTAGCGCTGGCGATGGTGTTCACCGGCTTGCCGAAGTTGACCTTGTTGAAGAGATTGAAGGCGTCCATGCGGACGGTGAACTTGTAGCGGCCGTCCTCTCCGAACGGGAAGCGCTTGATGAGAGAGAAGTCCACGTTGTTGAACTCGGGGCCGTAGAAGGCGTTGCGGCCCGTGTTGCCCTGGCGGCCCTGGTCGCTGAGCGCCTCGCAGTCGGGGTCGCCGACGGGGCAGGGCGTCGCGAAGAGCGAGGCGTCCGGCCCGGTCTGCGTGCGCAGGCCCGAGGAGCGTGCGTCGAGGTTGCCGCCGAGGTAGTCGGCCCTCTGGCCGAGCGCGGTGCCGGCCGAGTCTGTGAAGCCGAAGACGGTATAGGGGCTGCCCGACTGCCACTGCCAGATGCCCGACATCGTCCAGTTGGAGAAGGCGGCGCTCAGGAGGCGGTTGTCGGAGCGGAACGGAATCTCCCACACCATGTTGCCGACGAAGCGGTGGCGCACGTCGAAGCCGGAGTTGCCGCGCTCGGCGCCCAGGCCGCCGGCGAAGCCCGAGGAGTCGCGCGGGAAGACGCGCTCGCCTGTCTGCGCGTCGAGCGGGTCGGGCGCGTTGTCAATCGAGTGCGACAGCGTGTAGGCGCCCTGTATGGAGCCCCTGCCGAAGCGCGAGTTCTGGAATCCCTTCGTCAGGCGGAACTGGCCCGCGTGGTAGGTCGAGTGGCCTATCGCGAGGTTCAGGTTCGACTGGAAGAAGGCGTAGTTGGTCGAGCCGTTCAGGTAGTTGCCGATGGTGTCGAACGGGTCAATCGGAGCGTCCGTCCCGAATATCTGGTTGGCACGCTCGACGCTCGTCATGTTGCCGTCAATGGCGCGCAGCAGGTTCGTGCCCTTCGAGCCGACGTAGTCGGCCTCGGCCAGCACGTTGCCGGCGAACTGGCGCTGCATGCCGAAGTTCCAGCTCTGCGTGTAGGGCGTGGCGAACTTGTCCTGGAACTGGTTGTTGCCCGGCAGCGGGAACAGGTTCGGGAAGATGAACGCGCCGTCGAAGATGACGGGGCTCGGGTCGCCGGTGGCCGGCCTGTTCGCGAAGTTCGACAGGCGCGAGGCGTTGACGAAGTCGGCCGCCGTCACGCAGGTCGCGCAGTCGAAGCGCGGCGTGCTGTTGAAGTCGAACTGGAACGGCGGGTTGGCCGTCGAGTTGCTGAACAGGTTGCCGAAGACGCGGTCGTAGAAGACGCCGTAGCCGCCGCGTATCGAGGTGCGGCCCGGGCCGCCGGTCAGCTTAGATATGAAGCCCTCGCGGAAGTCGGGGCTGTAGGCGAAGCCGACGCGCGGGGCGAAGTTGTTGTGGTCGGGCTCCCAGAGGTCGAAGCGGCCGCCCGAATTCTTGCCCACCAGCTCGAAGATGAAGCCGCCCTCGGGCGTCGGGAAGCTCGGGTCGCCTATGACGAGGTTCGAGAGCTGCCCGTTGACCTCGTAGGGCACGCCCTTGAACTCCCAGCGCAGGCCGAGCGACAGCGTCAGGTTGGGCCTGACCTTCCACGAGTCCTGCACGAACCAGTCGTACTCGCGCGTGCGGAAGCCGCGGTAGTCCTCGTCAACGCGCTCGCCGTTCTTGTTGAAGAACTGCGACTGCGTCTGCGAATAGACGAGGCCGTAGAGCATGCTGGCCAGGTTCTGGACGTTGGTGCGCGTCCCCGTGGCGAAGCCGAGGTTCGCCCCCCCGTTGCTGCGCAGGACGCTGATGCCCGCGTTGCTAGCGAAGTTGAGGTTGAGGGTCTCGCCGCGGAAGAAGTTGCTCGCGCCGTTGGAATAGACGAAGCGGGCCTCGCCGCCGAACTTCAGCGTGTGGTCGCCCTTCACCCACGTGACGCTGTCGCCGAAGTGGGTCGTCCCCGTGTAGCGGAACTGCGTGTCGAAGTTGGCGAAGACGCCCGTGAAGCCGGCCGAGGTGCCGAGGTTGGTCAGGCTGCCGTTGACGCCGCCGAAGCTCTCGCTCTCGCGGTTGGCGCCCGAGCGGGTGAGCGCCGCGTTGACGGCGTTGCCGATGACGGGGCTGACGCCCGCGTCGCCGGGGCCGCCGAAGATGAGCTCGGAGCGGTTGCCGCCGAAGCGGAACTCGTTGATGAAGTTCGACGAGAAGGTCGAGACCAGGTTCGTCGAGAGGCGGTAGGTGCGCTGCGGGCTCAGGATGGCGTCGTTAAGGCCGGGGAACGACTCGCAGCAGAACTCGTAGGTGCCGTCCAGGAAGGCGAAGCTTCCCGACAGGTTGTGCTTCTCGCTGATGCGGTGGTCGAGCCGCGTCGAGATCTGGTTGACGAGGTCGTTCGTCTGCGTCGAGAAGCGGAAGCGCTCGAATATGCCCGGCAGCGGTTGCGCCTCGCCCGGCGTGTTCGGGAGCGGGTAAATCTGGTTCAGGAGCTGCTGGAAGTTGGTGTTGACGGGCAGGCCGAAGCGGTTGTTGGTGGCGTTGCCGATGTTGATGACGCCGAGCGCCCTGTCGTCGGCGGACGGCGCCCCGCTGAAGTCGAATACGCCGGCGCGGGCGGCGGCCGTCGGCACGATGCGGGAGACCGAGATGCCCTGGTCGAAGTCGTCGCGCTCGTAGTTGAAGAAGAAGAACGTCCTGTCCTTCCTGATGGGGCCGCCGATTGAGCCGCCGTACTGGCGGCGCTGCAGGGGGTCGGCCTTGCCCGTGATGTCGAAGAAGTCGCGGGCGGCGAAGGCGTCGGAGCGGTAGTAGATGTAGGCCGCGCCGTGCAGGTCGTTCGTGCCGGACTTGGTGGCGACGTTGACGATGGCGCCGGTGTTGCGGCCGTACTCGGCCGTGAAGTTGTTGGTGATGACGCGGAACTCCTGCGTCGCGTCAATGTTGGGCGTCGAGATGCCGCCGGGGATGCCGGGCACGTCGGCGTCGTTGTTGTCTATGCCGTCAACGAGGAAGTTGTTGTTGCGCTCGCGCTGCCCGTTGACGGTGATGCCGCCCAGGCGGCTCGAAGAGGCGACCGCGCCGGGCGCGAGCAGCAGCAGCGCGTTCGGGTCGCGCGACAGCAGCGGAAGGTCGAGAATCTTCTCGTTGGTGATGAGCGTCGAGAGCTGCTGGTCGGTCGTGTTAAGGGCGGTCTCGGCGCCGGCCGAGGCGACCGTGACGACCTCCTGCGCGCCCGCCGGGGCGAGCGTCACGTCCTGGGTCTGGACGAACGACACTGTGACGTTCACGTCGCGGACGGTGGCGTTGGCGAAGCCAGGCCCCGTGATGCTCAGGGTGTAGGTGCCGACGTTGAGGGTCGGGAAGGTGTAGAAGCCCTCGTCGTTGGTGGTCGCCGTGCGCTTGTCGCCCGTGGCGTTGTTCGTCGCCTCGACGGTCGCGCCGACGACGACGGCGCCGTTCTGGTCTCTGACGACGCCCTGGATCGTTCCCTGCGCCGTCTGGGCGAGGGTGAGCGCCGTGGCTAAGAGCACACAGCAGGCGACGGCCAGAGCCCTGCGCACGAGCGGCAAACGCCCGGCGCCGGACAGGCCGTCTAGGGACAGACTGAATGAACTCATCTAACTCCTCCTTAATCTTTCCATGAAAGACGCGCGGCACGCCGGGGGGGCGCGCCACGCGGACGAATGTAAGTAAGTGGGCTACTCCGTCGCCGGCGTGCGTGCAAAAATTGTTCCCGTATGGAGGCAGCGCGGGCGCGGTATTTTCCCGGCCTTTCGTGGCCTCAAGCGCTCGCTTCGTTGGAAGATATTCAGATATGTGAACTGCGCGTCCGAATTCCTGAAGATGTTCAGTTATTTATAAAAACATCTAATTTTATGGCCGCCCGAATCGCCTTAACAGTCGCGCCGCTCGTGACTGCGCCGGGCCGCAGGCAGCCCGAATATATTCGGGCGCGGGGTGGGAGCGCGCGGGCGTCGAGCTGCGCCCTCACGCGCGAGGCTCGCGCGCGGCCGAAGGCGTGTCTATGGGCTAGGGCAGTTGGGTGCGCGTGCCGGGAGTTGCCCGCCACACTTCATATTTTTGTAAATATCTACGAAAACCTAAATGCGAACGGCCCCCGCTCAAAATCGGGTTCGGGGTTAAGTCGAAACTACTCAAACAGTTATTCCCGGCTACCATTCGGGTATGCGTTTTGCTGGATTAAAATCCAGGCATTCTGCGCCAGTTTGTTGTCAACCCCACTAAAACCTAATCGGACATCAGAGGAGGGAAAATGAATAAGTTTAGAGGCTTCTCAGTGAGAGGCTTTGCGGCAGCACTTGCCCTGCTGCTGTGCGCCCTTTTCGGGTCGGAAGCTCTAGCTCAAACCACGACCTCAGAGATTAACGGCACCGTCAAGGACGAACAGGGCGCCGTCATCGCAGGGGCCACCGTTAAGCTGATTGATAACTCGACCAACCGCGAGGTCAGCACCAGTTCGACGGGCGAAGGTTTTTTCGCTTTCAACAACATCCCGGCAGGCACCTACACGGTCATCGCCGAGCACAGCGGCTTCCAGCGGCTCTCGATCCAGGACGTTAAACTGAACGTCGGCGTCCCGACTACGCTGAACATCGTACTGCCGCCGGGCAACGTGGCCGAGGTTGTGACCGTCTCGGCCTCGGACATCGCCGCGACTATTAACACGACGAACGCCGAGCTCTCGACGACCGTTCAGCAGCAGCAGATCAACGACCTGCCCCTGAACGGCAGGAACCCGCTCGACCTCGCGGGCCTTCAGGCCGGCGTCGCCGCGGGCGCCTCTAACCGCTCGGCCACCATCAACGGCCTCCGCGGCACCTACTCGAACCTGACCTGGGACGGCATCAATATCAACGACAACTTCATACGCACCGACAGCCTCTTCGGCGCCGCGGCGCCCAGCGTGCCCGGCGTCGCCGAGTTCACGCTGGTGACGCAGAACTCGGGGCCGCAGGACGGCCTCGGCGTCGCGCAGGTGAAGCTCGTCACGCCGCGCGGCGGCACCGAGTACCACGGCACGCTCTGGGAGTACCACCGCAACGACGCGTTCGACGCCAACTCGTTCTTCAACAACGCGGCCGGGCTGCCCAAGGCTAAGCTCATCCGCAACCAGTACGGCTTCGGCATCGGCGGCCCGTTCGTCCTCCCGAGGCCCGGCGAGGGCGGCCCCACCACCTTCGGCAAGGACAAGCTCTTCTTCTACGGCTACTACGAGGGGACGCGCGAGCGCACGGACGCCGAGATCAACCGCACCGTGCTGACGCAGGCGGCCCGCACGGGGCAGTTCACCTACGTCGCGACCAACGGGACGACGCAGACCGTCAACCTGCTCGCCCTGACCGGGCGCTCGCCCGACCCGCTCACGACGCGGCTCGTCGGCCTCACGCCGCTGCCGAACGACCTGACCGGCGGCGACAGGCGCAACTTCGCGCGCTTCCGCTTCAACAGCCCTTCGGGCAGTGACGACGACCTCTGGGGCTTCCGCTTCGACGTGGACGCCAACGAGGCCAACCGCTTCGACGTCTCCTTCAGCCGCGACGTGCTCGTCTTCCCGAACGACACCTTCAACGACATCGGCGAGCCGTTCCCCGGCCTGCCGGGCGGCGGCCAGAGCCCGATCCGCACGCGCCTTGCGGCGGCCTGGAACTGGGTGCCGACCTCGACCTTCAACAACGAGCTGCGCGGCGGCTTCTTCCTCCAGAAGTCGAAGTTCTTCACCGACGTGGTGCACGACCGCGGCTTCCGCATCGCCTTCCCGCTCATCAGCAACCCCGAGCAGAACTTCCTCGAGCAGGGCCGCGACGTTAGCACGAACGAGATCATCAACAACGCCGGGAAGTCCTGGGGCAACCACTTCATACGCTTCGGCGGCAACTACCGCCTCGTCCTCGTCAAGCCGTTCAACGCCGGCGGCACCATCCCGCTCGCCACGCTCGGCTTCAACGACATAGGCACGCTCAACCCGCTCACGACCGGCATGTTCCCGGGCGGCATCTCGACCACCGACTTCACCAACGCGACCAGCATCCTCGCCATCCTCACGGGGTCGCTCACGACCGTGGGCGAGACCTTCAACGCCAGCAGCTCCAGCTCCGGCCTGCTCCGCGGCCAGATGAGCCGCCAGGACTACCGCTACTGGAGCCTCGGGCCTTACATCGGCGACACCTGGCGCATGCGCCCCAACCTGACCCTCAACGTCGGGGTGCGCTACGAGTACGTGTCGGTGCCGAAGGAGGAGAACGGCCTGCTCGTTCTGCCCTTGGGCGGCATGGATGCGCTCCTGACCAACGCGCAGATTGACTCCGCCTCGGGCGGCCGCCGCCCGCTCTACAACGAAGACTTGAACAACTTCGCGCCGAGCGTCAGCTTCGCCTGGGACCCGTTCGGCGAGGGCAAGACATCGCTGCGCGCCGGCTACAGCATCTCCTACGTGATTGACAACAACATCACGACCATTGACAACGCCGCCAACCGCGGCGGCTTCACGAGGTCGGTGACGTTGCAGGGTTCCGCCGTGACGGGCACTGTGAGCGGCGGCGTCCCGTCCGTCCCCGTGCCGACGCTGACGCTGCCCTTCACGGCACGCAGTATCTTCACGACGACCGACCCCGGGTTCGCCATCTTCACGATTGACCCGAACCTGCGCACGCCCTACGTCCAGCAGTGGAACGCCGGCATCCAGCACGAGATCTTCCGCGACACGGTGGCCGAGGTGCGCTACGTCGGTAACCGCGGCACGAAGCTGACGCGCGGCATAGACATCAACCAGCAGCGCGTCTTCGCCAACGGGTTCCTCGAGGACTTCCGGCGCGCCGAGTTCAACTTCGCCAACTGCGGCGGGCGCGTCAACCCGACGGCGGCGCAGTGCCCCGGCCGCCAGCCCCTACAGCTCCTGCCCTCCTTCGGCGCCTTCGCGCTGAACCAGTCCACCTTCCTGACGGCCGTCCGGCAGGGCGAGGTGGCGAGGGCGCTGGACTTCTACATCACGAACAAGTCCTTCTTCTTCTCGGACTTCGGCGGCGGGGCCTTCGGCTCGACGCAGTTGCTGAGCACCTACCTGCCGAACCCGAACGCCTACGTGTCCGACTACGTCGGCAACGCGTCGTGGTCAACCTACAACGCGCTGCAGGCCGAGATACGCCAGCGCCTGAGGGGCGGCTTCGACTTCCAGGCCAACTACACCTTCAGCAAGGCCTATACGGACTTCGAGGGCAGCCAGTCGAACTTCGCCGGCCTGCTCGACCTGACGGCGGGCAGCGCCCTGGAGAAGCGGCGCGGCATCAACGACCTGACGCACGTCTTCAAGGCCAACGCCGGCTACGAACTCCCGTTCGGCAACGGCAAGCGCTGGCTCAGCAACGGCTTCGCCAGCAAGGTCCTCGGCGGCATGAAGCTGACGGGCATCTTCGTAGCCCAGTCGGGCCGCCCGATCTCCTTCCTCTCCGCCCGCGGGACGCTCAACCGAGTCGGGCGCTCCGGCAATAACACAGCCAACTCGACCCTGACGGCTCAGGAGCTTCAGGAGCGAACGGGCCTCTACTTCCACCCGACGACGGGCCGGCCGCTGATGTTCGACCCGAGCCTCATTGACCTCGCGACGGGTCGCGCCAACCCGGCCATCTTCTCGAACCCGGGGTCGGGTACCGTCGGCAGCCTTCACCTGACGCCCGTCAGCGGCCCCGGAATCTGGAACCTCGACATGGGGCTGATCAAGCGGACGCAGATCAAGGAGTCGCTCAACGTTGAGTTCCGCATGGAGGCGTTCAACGTCTTCAACAAGACGAACTTCTTCCTCAGCAGCACGGCGCTCAACCAGAACATCAACAGCTCGACCTTCGGGCAAATAACCTCGACCTACGACCCGCGCATCCTGCAGTTCGCGATCAAGGTCAACTTCTAAACACGAGAGGGGAGCGGGTCTTGCGGCCCGCTCCCCCGCCCCCGACACTAGCCGGCGACGGCTCCCCGCGGGGAGCCGTCGCCAGTTTTTTGAACGCCGCGCACTTTGAAGTGCTGCGAGGGAGGAAGCAATCGGGAATGATAAACGACCGCTCTAAAACCCCGCCGGCAGTCGCACTCAGGCTGGCCGCGGCTTGCCTGCTGGCCCTGGCGCCCCTCGCGGGCGCGACCGCCGCCGGCCGCGCGCCGGCCGCCCAGAAGGTGACGCCGGAGGAGGTCATCGCGAAGCACCTGGAGGCCATCGGCTCGGCCGAGGCGCGGAAACCCGGCCGCAGCCGCGTCATATCGGGCGGGTCTCTGATGGACATACGTTCCGGCGGGCGCGGGCAGGCGACGGGCGTGGCCCTCATAGCCTCCCGCGGCGTGAAGGTGCTCATCAAGGCCGACTTCGACTCGCCCAGCTACCCGTTCGAGAGGATAGGGTTCGACGGCAAGAATCTCCGCGCGAAGCCTTACGCGCCGGGGATGCGGTCGCCCCACGCCGAATTCTTACTTAGCCACGACGCGACCTTCAGCGAGGGGCTCATCGGCGGCGCGCTCTCGTCGGCGTGGCCGCTGCTGAATCTGGCCGAGCGTAAGGCTAAGCTGGAGTACGCGGGCACGGCGAAGGTGAACGGCCGACAGGCGCACAAGCTCAGGTACGTCCCGCACGAAGGCTCGGAGCTTAAGATTCAGCTCTTCTTCGACGCGGAGAACTTCCGCCACCTGCGCTCCGAGTACGAGCGCGTCATCCCGGCCGCGATGGGCGCGAGGCCGGGGCAGTCGGCCAGCATGAGGGAGAAGCGATACCTGCTGGTCGAGGACTTCTCCGACTTCAAGGCGGAAGGCGGCCTGACCCTGCCGCACACCTACAGGATTCAGTACTCGGTCTCCGAACAGGCCAAGCCGCTGAACGTTGACTGGACGTTCAACCTGAAAAACTTCACCTTCGATTACGCGATTGAGGACAAGGAGTTCGTCACCGACAACTAAGGCGCTTTCGGGCCGGTCGCGCCTTCGACGGCGGGGCCTTCAAGAAGGGGCCGCGGGCGGGAGCCTCGCGGCCCCGTCGCCTTAGCGGTTCGCGGCTTCGGCGCGCAGGCGCTCAATCCGCTCCCGCACGCGCGGCATGAACGGGCTCTGCGGGTCGGCCTTCTCGAACTTCTCGAGCGCTTGCAGCGCCTCCTTCTTCTCGTCACGGCTCAGGTGGATGTCCGAGATGAGAAGGTGCGTGAGCGGCGAGGCGCCCGGGAGCTCGAGGGAGCGGCGCGCGAGGCGCAGCGCCTCGTCGGGCTTGCCCAGAACGTAGAGGCAGTGCGCGAGCCGGAGGTGCGCCTCCGACGACTGCGGGTCGAGGCTGACGCTCTGGCGGAGCGGCTTTTCGGCCTCCTTCGGCTTCCGGTCGTCGAGGTAAATCTTGCCGAGTAGCAGGTGGGCCTGCGCGAGCCCCGGGTCTAGCTCGACCGCCTTGGAGAGGGCGGCGACGGCGTCGCCCTTCTGGCCCCGCCGCAACTCGGCGTAGCCGAGCATCATGTAGGCTTCGGCGTACTCGGGGAACTCGTTGATGGCCCGGCGGAAGTGCTCGACGCTCTTGGCCGGGTCGTTTTGCAGGCTCGCGACGCCCGCGTCGTAAGCCTCGCGCGCCGCCTCGGGCACGGCGGCCTTGCGGGCCGAGACGGTCGAAGCGCGCGGCGACGCGCCCTCCTTACTCCGGCGCAGCGTGACGATGAAATTCTCGCGCCCGGCGGAGGCTATCACGATGTTCTCTCTCTGCGTCTCGTAACCCTCCTTCTTCACGATGAGCTCGTAGGCGCCGCCGACGCCGACGAACGCGATGCGGCCCGACGAGTCGGTGAAGCCGCTCACGGTGGCCTCCCCCCGGCCCGCGGCCACCAGCGAGACCTCCGCGCCGGTGATTGCGTCCCGCTGGTCGAAACTCTTGACGTTGACCTGCACGCCTCCCGACCCGCGCAAGTCGCGCGTAGCGCGTTGGGCGCGCGCTGGGGCCGCCAGGGGCGAGAGAAGGAGGAGGGCGCCGAGCGGCGCGAGGAGGAGTCGGGCTGAAAGGGGGCGAAGGAAAGATCGGGCTGTGCTCATCATTAAATACCTCTTCTGGGGTAGCGGATTCTACCACAGGCGGTCGGGCGGCCCCCTACAAGTTTCCGGCCCGCACGGAAAGGGGGGCGGCCTTCGCCGGGCCGCCCCCCTTTACTTTTCGCGCGTCGGAAACTTGTAGGGGGCCGCCCGCCCGCCTGTGGTAGAATCCGCTGCCCCAGAAGAGGTATTTAATGATGAGCACAGCCCG
Source organism: Pyrinomonadaceae bacterium (assembly GCA_035627975.1). GTDB lineage: Bacteria > Acidobacteriota > Blastocatellia > Pyrinomonadales > Pyrinomonadaceae > QHXN01. The sequence continues at coordinate 11,468 of DASPKR010000510.1, forward strand.
ATCTTTCCTTCGCCCCCTTTCAGCCCGACTCCTCCTCGCGCCGCTCGGCGCCCTCCTCCTTCTCTCGCCC
>DASPKR010000511.1:0-5444 GCA_035627975.1 Pyrinomonadaceae bacterium
ACATCATCGCTCTGAAGCCGGCAGACTCGGCGGTCGTGGCTCGGGCACACAACGGCAGAGGCCAGGCGTTTGTGGGGCTGAAGAAATACGAGAGGGCCGCCGCCGAATACCGCGAAGCTATCCGCCGCGACCCGAAACAGCCGGGGTACTACTTGAATCTTGGCACAACGTATCTGGCGATGGGGAAGAAAGCTCAGGCGCAACAGGTTTACAATACCCTTCTAACGTTGGACAGGCAGAAGGCGCAGCAGCTCTACGCGGAGATCAACAAGATGAAGTAACGCGGCCCTGCCGCGAATCACCGACTATGCCCTCCGACATTACTTCCCCTTCGCCGGCTCCCGTCGCGCAGCACAGCTTCGCCTGCGCCAAGTGCGGCCACGAGGCGGGGCTCGTACAACTCTTCGGCCCCGCCCCCGCCGCCGAGATCGTCCGCGACAGCTTTACGAGCCACTCCACTTTCCGAGCCGGCCCGGAGAATTTCGACCGGCTCCGCGCCGCCGTTACCGCCGGCGACGCCCAGGCGCTTTACGAGTTCGACTTGGAAGCCGCGCCCTTCTACTGCCCCGACTGCCGCGCCTGCTACTGCGGCGAACACTGGGCGCGTTGGAACGTTTTCGACGACGAGGAGGGCTTCACCTGGCACGACTCCATCCGGGGCCGCTGCCCGCACGGCCACGAGCGCATGCTTGAGGACTGAACCACATCGCCGGCCCCGGTTCTGCTATGCTTGCGGGCGGACTTGCCCGTGGAGAACAGAAGATGAGAGCAAAGCCGGCCGCAATATTTTTAGTCTTACTGCCTTTCGCCTTCGCCGTGCTGCCGCGACTCGCCGGGGCGCAGGCGGGCGCGCGGCCGGAGCAGCCGCCGCGGCTACTCACCCTGCGCGAGCAGCAGTCGGTGCGCGAGGGGTGGCTGCGGAAGCGGCTCGACACGATGTTGCTGCCGATGATGCGGCGGCACAAGATAGAGATGTGGGTCGTCGTCAACGAGGAGTTCCACCCCGACCCGGTCGTCCACCACGTCGCGCCGCCCATCCCCTACCAGGGCCGCAGGGACTTCTTCATCTTCGCCGACCGGGGCGCCGACAGGCTCGAACGTATCGCCCTCGTCCGCTACACCGAAGAGCGCCTTAAAGACTTCTTCGAAGTTCTGAGCCCGCCGGGGCGCGAGACGGCCGCGACCCTGCGGCGCATAGTGGACGAGCGCAGGCCCCGGTCAATCGCGCTCAACACCGGCGGCGCGCGCGGCGCGACGGGCGGCCTCACGCACGACGCCTACAACTTCCTCGCCGAGACGCTCGGCCCCGAGCACGCCTCGAAGTTCGTCCCCGCCGCTCCGCTCATAGTCGAGTACACCGACACGCGCCTGCCCGAAGAGCTTGAGCACTACCGCGCCGCCGTCGCCGTCACAGACCTTCTCACGCGCCGCGCGCTCTCGAACGAAGTCGTCAGGCCCGGCAAAACGACCGTGGGCGACGTGCGCTGGTGGCTCCTGCACGAGGTCAACCGGCTCGGCCTCGACGTCTGGTTCCAGCCCGACCTGCGTGTGCAGCGGCGCGACGCGCGGCCCGGCATGGCGCAGCAGTTCCTCGCGGTCGCGCCCGAGTCGCTCGTCATCGAGCGGGGCGACCTGCTCCACGTTGACTTCGGCCTCAACTACATGGGACTGAGCACCGACTGGCAGAAGCACGCATACGTGCTGCGCGAGGGCGAGCGCGACGCGCCCGAGGGCCTCCGACGGGCGCTCGCCAACACGAACCGGCTGCAAGACTCCGTCTTCGAGCACGCGCGGCCCGGCCGAACCGGCGCCGAAGTCTATGACGCGGTCATGGCCGACATGAAGCGCGCGGGCATAGAGGCGATGATCTACTCTCACTCGGTCGGCGCGCAGGGCCACGGCCTCGGCGCCTCGATTGACTTCAGAAGGCCCGCGGCGGGCGCGCCCGAAGAGCCGCCCCTGCGCGAGGGCTCCTACACGGCGATAGAGCTGAGCACCTCGACTCCCGTCCCCGAGTGGGGCGGCCGGAAGGTGACCGTCATGGCCGAGGACGACGCATACCTCACCGCCGAGGGGTTCAAGTGGTTCCGCCCCCGCCAGACGAAACTCTACCTGATAAAGTAGTGGCGGCGGCTGACGGCCGAAGGCTTTTGGTGTATCCTTCCGGCTGAATTTATAGGCCTCATAAGAAGGGTTGATTGGTCGGCGCTCGCGCGTCGGCGCAGGCGGGCGGATGTCTTCTTTACAGCCTACGGTGATGAAGTTCGGCGGCACGTCCGTGGGTGACGCGCTGGCCTTCGTGCGCGCGGCCGACCTGGTCAAGCGCAACTCGGCGTGCCGCCCCGTCGTGGTCGTCTCCGCCATGTGCGGCTTCACGGACGCCCTCATCGAGTGCGTGCGCGCGGCCGAGGCTGGCGACGCCGGGCGGGCTGCCCTCACGCTCGAAGAGCACTTCGGCCGTCACACGGAAGTCGCGCGCGCGGCGCTCCCGCTCGCGGCCGCCTCGGAGTTCGCGCCGCGCGTCGCCGAGTCGCGCGAGGAAATCAGGGCGACGCTTCGAGAGGTGTCTGAGGGGAAGGGGCCGCGCGAGCGGCTGCAAGACTCGGTGGTCTCGCACGGCGAGCGCCTGTCCGCCGAGCTTCTGGCCGCGGTGCTGCGCGCTCGGGGCGCGCGGGCTCGGTGCGTGGACGCGCGGCGCTGCGTCATGACGGACGACGAGCACGGCCGCGCCACCCCCCTAAAGGACGAGACCGAGCGGTGCACGCGCGAGGAGTTAGAGCCTCTACTCGAAGCAGGCGAGGTTCCCGTGCTCGGCGGCTACATAGCCTCGTCGGCCGCGACTGGAGAGACGACGACGCTCGGGCGCGGCAGCTCCGACTACACGGCCGCCCTCGTCGGGGCGGCGCTCGGCGCCCGCGAGATTCAAATCTGGACTGACGTTGCGGGCGTGATGACCGCCGACCCGCGCATCGTCCCCGGGGCGCGAACCATCCCGCGCCTCTCCTACGCCGAGGCGGCAGAGCTCGCCTACTTCGGCGCGAAAGTCCTACACCCCAAGACCATCCTGCCGGCCGTCGTGCGCAACATCCCTGTCCGCATACTGAACTCGCGCGACGCGCGCGCGCCCGGCACGGTCGTTTACTTCGACGCCGAGATGACACCCAGAACGGTCAAGGCCATCGCCTGCAAGCCGGGCGTCCACATCATGCACATCACGAGCGCGCGCATGCTCGGCGCCTACGGCTTCCTGCGCGCCATCTTCGAGGTCTTCGAGCGCCACCGCACGGAGGTTGACATAGTCGCCACCTCGGAGGTCAGCGTCTCGCTCTCGATTGAGGGCACGAGCGCGCTCGAAGCGATAATCGAAGACCTGAAGCCGGTCGCGGCCGTCAGGGTCGAGCCGGGGCGCGCCATCATCTGCGTCGTGGGCGAGGGCCTGCGGAACACGCCGGGGATAGCCGGCCGCGTCTTCTCGACCATCAAGGACATAAACGTCCTGCTCATCTCGCAGGGCGCGTCGAACATCAACCTGACCTTCGTCGTCGAGGAGCGCGACATGGTCGAAGTCGTCCGGCGCCTCCACGCGGCCCTCTTCGAGGTTCAGACGGCCGAGCTCCTCGCGCACATCGGCGGCGGGCGTTGAAGGGCATGAACCTGTTCGGGCTGACGCGCCGGCTGATTGACATCCCCTCGGTCTCGGGCGAGGAGGGCGAGGTCGGGCGCTTCCTCGCCTCGTATCTTGAGAGCCTGGGCTACACGGTCGAGCTTCAGGAGGTGACGGCGGGGCGCGCGAACGTCCTGGCGAGGGCGGGCGCCCGCGCGCGCGTAGTGCTCTCGACTCACATGGACACGGTGCCGCCCTTCATCCCGTCGGGCGAGGACGAGGCGCACATAACGGGGCGCGGCGCGTGCGACGCGAAGGGCATCATCGCGGCGCAGATTGCGGCGGCCGAGCGCCTGCGCGCCGAAGGCTCAGGCGAGGTCGGGCTGCTCTTCACGGTTGACGAGGAGATGGGGAGCCTCGGCGCGCGCCGAGCCAACGAGCACGCGTGGGCCGCCGCGTGCGAGTTCCTGATTAACGGCGAGCCGACGCGAAACCGCCTCGCCGTGGGCTCGAAGGGCTCGCTCCGCGTTAGGCTCTCGACCGAGGGGCGCGCGGCGCACTCGGCCTACCCGGAGCAGGGCGAGTCGGCGATAGAGAAGCTGCTTGACGTGCTCGCCGACGTGCGCGCATGCACTTGGCCGCGCGACGAGTTCTTCGGCGAGACGACCTGCAACATCGGGACCCTTTCGGGCGGGACGAGGCCCAACGTCGTCCCGGCCGAGGCGAGCGCAGAGCTGCAAATCCGCCTCGTCACGGACAGCGCGACTGTCAGGGAGGCGCTCGAAAGGGTCGCGGCGGGCCGCGCGCGCGTCGAGTATCTTTCCGCGGCGGAGCCCGTCCGCATGCTCGCGGTCGGTGGGTTCGAGCAGGAGGTCGTGCGCTTCACGACCGATATACCCTACTTAACCAACTGGGGCGTGCCTCTGCTGCTCGGCCCCGGCTCGATACTCGACGCGCACACCCCGCACGAGCGCGTCTCGAAGCGCGAGCTCGAAGAGGCCGCCGAGCTTTACGCGCGGCTCGCGCGCACGCTGCTAACTGACGGGCGACGGGAGGGGGCCGGATGAAGCTGGCTTTGATAGGCCACGGGGCGATGGGGCGGCTGGTGGAGGCGCGCGCGCGAGACGAAGGCCACGAGGTCGCGACCATTCTGACCTCGCGCGAGTCGGCGCTCGGCGCGGAGGAGCTGGCCGAAATCCTCGCCGGCCACGACGCGGCGATTGACTTCACCGTGGCCGACGCCGTAGCGCGCAACGCCGAGGCGTGCGCGCTCGCGGGGGTGCCTCTCGTCGAGGGGACTACGGGTTGGCACGCGCGCCTCGAAGAAGTCCGCGGGGTGGTGGAGCGCCGCGGCGGCGCGCTCATCTACGGCGCGAACTTCTCCGTCGGCGTCAACCTCTTCTACCGCATCGTCGCGCACGCGGCAGAGCTTTTCGCCGCCTTCGACTACGAAGCCTTCATCGAGGAGGCGCACCACTCGCGCAAGCGCGACGCCCCCTCCGGGACTGCGCTGCGCTTACGCGACATCGTGACGCAAGCTTCGGGGCGTGAGCTTACGGTCGCCTCGACGCGGGCCGGCCACATCCCCGGCACGCACCGCGTCGGCTTCGACTCGGCGGCCGACCAGATTTTGCTCACGCACACGGCGCGCTCGCGCGAGGGGTTCGCGGCCGGCGCGCTCGTCGCCGCCCAATGGGTGCAGGGCAGGCGCGGCGTGTTCGAGTTCTCCGAGACGCTCGGCGAGATACTGAAGGCGAGCGCGGAAGGCGGGGTGCCGAAGTGATGAATAAAAAAAAGGACGTCGGGTGGATGCGCGGCTGCGCGACGGCGCTGGTGACTC
>DASPKR010000512.1:0-6256 GCA_035627975.1 Pyrinomonadaceae bacterium
AGGAGCCGCTGAAGAGGCCGGGGAAGAAGTTAAGTATGCGGTCGAAGTTGAGGTCGGCGCCGAACTTGAAGGTGCTGCGGCCGCGGACGTAGGAGAGGTTGTCGATGAACTGGACGCGCTTGATGGTGGTCTCGCGCGGGCTGAAGTTGTTGCGGCCGATGGAGAGGTTCGTCCCCGCCCCGGTGCCTATTACGGCCTCGGGCTGGTCGGAGTTGGCCTCGCCCGGCTCCTTGTCGCGCGCGAACTGGAAGCGGAACTCGTTGACGACCGCCTGCGTGAGCGTCGAGGCGAGCGTCCCCGAGAAGGTGTCGCTCTTAACGATGCTATCGCCCGAGTGCTCCTCGGCCGAGAGCGGGCCGTTGTTCTCGTTGTTGCGGCCCGTGAAGCCCTGGTGGTTGTAGCGCAGCGTCAACTGGTTCGCCGTGTTGAGCGAAATGTCGGCCTTGCCTAAAAAGACGTCCTGGTTGCGGCCGACCTGGTAGGTGTCGAGCTTGGGCAGGAGGACGTTGCGCGCGGCGAGTGGGGCGGTGGCGATGTTCGGAACGTCGAGGACTTGCGGCACGTCTGCGCGCTGGCCGTCGTAGGTGAAGAAGAAGAAGGCGCGGTTCTCGACTATCGGGCCGCCGACGCGCCCGCCGAACTGGTGAATCTTCGAGGGCGGGCGCTTGTTGGGCCGGCCGGCGCGCGCCTGGTTGGCCTTCGTCACAGGGTCGTTGGCGTTCAAAGACTCGTCTCGGAAATACTCGAACAGCCCGCCGTGGAAGGCGTTCGTCCCCGACTTCGTGACGACGTTTATGACGGCGCCGCCCGCGCGGCCGAACTCGGCCGAGAAGCCGTTCTGGTTTACCTGGAACTCCTGCACCGACTCCTCGGAGAACTGGTAGGGCGGGCGGACGCCGCCGCGCCCGAGCGCCTGGCCGAAGAAGGTGTTGTTGTTGTCAACGCCGTCAACCTGGAGGCTGTTCAGGGTGCCGCGCTGGCCGCCGACGGAGAGGTCGCCGCCGCGCGGGTCGCGCACGACCGCGGGCGAGAGTGTGGCGAAGTCTTGGAAGTTGCGGCCGTTGATGGGCAGGTTCTCGATAGCCTGCTGGTTGATGGTGGTCGCGACCGAGGTGCGCGTGGTCTCGACGGTGGGCGCCTCGCTCGTGACGGTCACGGAGACGGAGGCGCCGCCGACGGCGAGCGACATGTCGAGCGCCGTCTTGCTGCCCACGGTGACGGTGACTGCGGAAGACTCGGCGGCGCTGAAGCCCGAGGCCGTCGCGCGCACGGCGTAGGTGCCGGGCGGGAGCAGTATGAGGCGGTAGTTGCCGTCCTCGTCGGTCGTCGCGGACTTCTCGAAGCCGGTCGCCTTGTTCGTGGCCGTGACGGTAGCGTTGGTGACGACGGCGCCGTTCGGGTCGAGCACGCGGCCCTCTATGTCGCCGGTCGTGGCCTGCGACTGCGCGCGCGCCGCGGCGGGCGCCAGAGCGGAGCACAGCACGACGAGCGCGGCGAGGCGCGCGAGAACGGGGGGAACGTTTCTCAGCATGATTTCCTCTCTCGAAAAGTTTTCTGGCGCGGCGGCCGCGAGCGCGTGGCCTCGTGCGCGGTGTGACGTTCGCGGCGCAGATACTATTGCGTCGGGCCGAGCGAGGTCAAGGGGATTGCGGGTTCAGGCCAGCGCCGAGCCAGCGACCGGCTTCTTCGAGGCCCGCGCCGTCTGGAAGAGGCTCGCCAGCCCCATGTAGCCGTAGCCGAAGCAGAAGAGCGAGAGGAAGGGTATCGTCCCCCACATGCCCATGCGCGCGGCGTAGGCGATGGCGAGCAGGAAGTATGCGGCGAAGGCCAGCTCGAAGGCGGGCAGCCAGCCGCGACCGCGCCGGTACTTCTTGCGCTTCCATGTCTCGTCGCTCGCGCCCTCGACCTTGTATTTGGGCGTGCGCACGAACTCGGTCTTGACGCCGAGCAGCGCCTCCAAGACGGCGCGCGCGTTCGAGAACGCGAGCCCGATGCCCAGCCCCATGACGAGCGGCAGGTGGAGCAGCCTGCGCCTCGCGCGGGGGCCGTCTAAGTACCAGATGGCCGACCCGTAGAAGAGCACGACCGAGAGCGTCGAGAAGAAGAGCAGGGGCAGGTCGAGCAGCATCAGGTGGTAGAAGCCCTGGTTGTAGCGCACCAGCAGCAGCGGGAACTGCAACAAACTCGTCAAGATCATCAGAGGGTAGCTGATGTTGCCCGTCAGGCGGAAGAACATCTCGAGCTTCACGCGCGCCGGGAGCCGGGCGCGCAGTATCCGCGGGTAGAGCTTGACGGCGACCTCCGTGACGCCCTTCGCCCAGCGCCGCTGCTGCGCCTTGAAGGCGTTCATCTCGACTGGGACTTCCGACGGCGCGTCCTCGTCCAAAAGATAGACGAAGCGCCAGCCCATGAGCTGAGCGCGGAAGGAGAGGTCTGTGTCTTCCGTCAGCGTGTCGTGCTGCCAGCCGCCCGAAAGCTCTATGGCGCGGCGGCGCCACACCCCGGCCGTGCCGTTGAAGTTGAAGAAGCCGCCCGTGCGATTGCGAACCGTCTGCTCGACGACGAAGTGGCCGTCCAGAAGTATCGTCTGGAGGCGCGTAAGCAGGTTGTAAGAGCCGTTGATGTGCGACCAGCGCATCTGCGCGCAGCCCACGAGCGGGTCGGTGAAGAAGTGCACGAGCTTGCGCAGCGCGTCGGGGCGCGGGACGAAGTCAGCGTCGAAGATGGCGACGAGCTCGCCCGCGGCGGTCTTGAGGCCGTTCCCCAAAGCGCCGGCCTTGAAGCCCGTGCGGTCATCGCGGTGAATGTAGCTTACGCGGAAGCCTTCGGCGCGGTGGCGCTCGACCGCCGCGCGTGCGGCCTCGCGCGTCTCGTCGGTCGAGTCGTCGAGCACCTGAATCTCAAGCAGGTGGCGCGGGTAGTCGAGGCGCGTCACGGCCGCGAGCAGGCGCTCGACGACGTAGAGCTCGTTGAAGAGCGGTAGCTGGACGGTGACGCGCGGCAGCTCCTCTTCCCCGAAGAACGCTTTGGGGCGCGGCGCGACCCGCCGGTAGCGCCAGAAGTCCACGACCTGCTTGACGCGGTAGGCGCCGTAGAGCGCGAGCACGCCGAGCACCGCGAAGTAGAGGGCGAGCACGGCCCAGTCGAACGAGTCGAGGCGGTAGAGCGGGCTTATGTTCTCGGCCGTCCTGGCGACGGCTTCCTCGATGTACTTTCGGAAGAGGGCTTCGGGCGTGCCGAAGAGGGCGGGAAAGAGTTCTGCGGCGTCGGTCATCTCAAACTTCTCAGGGCCTCGTTTTTCCCGGGCTCGGCGCACGACAAAGCGGGCGGCGCGCCCGTGAATCCCCCTTGCGCCGCCCGCTTAGATGCGGGAAAAGCGACAGACGATAGTTAGCAGACGGTCTGCGGCGGAAGCCCGGCCGCGAGGGAAGGCGTGTGCCTTCCGGCATGAATCTCCCGGAAGATATACGCCCCCCTCACGGCCGGGCTACTGCCTTAGCCCTTCTACTTAGACTCCCTGGCCGTAGCCGCCCGGCCCGCCGCCGAAGCCGCCCGGCGGAGGGGGAGGAGGAGGCGTGCCGGCGCCGCCCTTGCGCTTCTCGAAGATGGGGACGCCGAGCACGCCGCCGATGGTCGCGAAGACGGCCAGGACTATCGCCTGTATGATGCCGGTCACTATGGCCGTCCCGATTGAGGCACCGGCCGCCATCTGCCTCTGAATCTCGGCGGCCTGCTGCGGGTCGGACTGCGCGACGATGCTGGAGAGCGCGTTAGCCATCGTGTTGCCGACCGCGAGCCCGAGCGGCACGCCGAGGATGACGTAGATGACGCCCGCGATGACGCCGGCCAGTATGCCGAGCACCGCGCCGTCGCCGATGGAGGCAGGCGTCGTGGAGTTCTTGACGTAGAAGTAGGTCGCCAGCGCGCCGCCGAGTATGGCCCACGCGCAGCAGCAGGCGTTGACCATGTTGACGAACGGGATGGCCGAGAGCAGGCCCGCCACCGCGCCGCCGATTAAGGCCGGTTTCATTTTGTCGTTCATCTTCTACACCTTCTCTTGGGTTATTCGTAAAGCGTTTGTTGACGAGCCGCGGCCCGGGTGGCCGGCGGGCGCGCGCCGCAGAAGCTCACGCCGCCTGACCGCCAGTTCGACCAGCCCCGGCACGACGTAGAAGGCCGACGCCACGCCGAGCAGCGAGGCCGTCAGCGAGCGCGAAAGGTGGGTGTTCTCCCAGAGCCCCGCAACACCCAGCGCCCAGTCCAGGGACGTGGGCAGCACCGCAAGCAGCAGCCAGACGCGCGCGGGCGCGGCGGCCGGCGCGAGCGGGCGCAGGAGCGGGTAGAGGGCGACGCCCGCGAGCATGCCCGCGTACATCCCCGCGCAGCGCGCGCAGACGGCGAGGGGGAAGCCCGCGAGCCAGAAAGAGCGCTCCGGCATCTGGTGGCAGACCACGGAGAAGCCTCCGTAAAGCGCCGCCGCGAGCGCCTCGGCCCCGCGCGAGCGCGCGACCGGCGCCGCCGCGACCGCCGCCGCCCCGAGCGCCGCGACCGCCAGCGCCACGCCCCAGGCCAGAATCGCCGCGCGTCGGCGCCGCGCCGACTCCGCGGGCGGGACAATCTGCCGGACGTAATCCGAGACTGGAGCAGGCATCGGAATGAAGATGCTAGATGTCAGATGCCGGATGCTGGTTTTACCGACATCTAACATCTGACGTCTAAAATCTAATTACCGTGTCGGGGCCGCCCTCTACGTGGACGGTGTCAATGAAGCGTATGTGGCGCGACTCGGTCGTCATTATGAGCGAGTGCGTGCGCTTGCCGGCGCCGAAGAGGCGCACTCCCTTCAGGAGCGCTCCGTCGGTGACGCCCGTGGCGGCGAAGATTATCTTCTTGCCGGGCGCGAGGTCGTTCGTGTCGTAAACCTTGTTCGGGTCGTTGATGCCCATCTCGCGCAGCCGCTCCAAGACCTTCTCGGGCGGCGGCACCTTGCTCTTGTCAACGCCGAGCCGCTCGGGGTCGAAGACGAGCCGGGCCTGTATCTCGCCGTTCAGGCACTTCATCGCCGCGGCCGTCAAGACGCCTTCGGGCGCGCCGCCTATCCCCATCAGCGCGTGGATGTTCGTGCCGGCCACCGCCGCGGAGATGCCCGCCGACAGGTCGCCGTCGCTTATGAGCCGTATGCGTGCGCCCGTTGCGCGCACGTCCTCGATGAGCTTCTTGTGGCGCGGGCGGTCGAGCACGATTACGGTGAGGTCGTTAACGTCGCGCGAGAGCCGCCGCGCGATGGCCTTCAGGTTGTCCTTAACGGGGGCGTCAATGTCTATGGCGCCGCGCGACGAGGGGCCGACGACGATCTTGTCCATGTAGATGTCGGGCGCGTTGAGGAGGCCGCCGCGCTCGGAGGCGGCGAGGACGGCGATTGCGTTGTTGGCGCCGAGCGCGCACAGGTTCGTGCCTTCGAGCGGGTCAACGGCTATGTCAACCTCGGGGAAGTCCTCGGGGCATGCGCCCGCGTGGAAGCCGGCGCCGACCTCCTCGCCTATGTAGAGCATGGGCGCCTCGTCGCGCTCGCCCTCGCCTATGACGATGCGGCCGCGCATCGGGACGGTGCCCATCGCCTCGCGCATCGCCTCGACGGCGACCTGGTCGGAGTACTTCCTGTCGCCCTGCCCCATCGTGCGCGCCGCGGCAATCGCCGCCGCCTCGCACACGCTCAGGAAGTCGAGCGACAGACCGACGCTGTTCATCTCCTGACCCATGCTCCCACACTCCTGCGGAACCTGAAAGTTATGTTTGCTCCCGCCGTGAAAAATTAAAGCTGGCAGATGGAAAGGCACGGGAATACTAGCAGAGCGCAGGCGGAAATGAAAGAAGTAGAAAAAGCCCGGCCGGCGGGGAGCACGCTCAAAAGCGCCCTCCGCGCCGGCCGGGCCGTTGACTGCCAGACTCTCAGTCGGCGGCGACTGCGTCGCGGGACTCGGTCGGGCGGTAGGGCGGGAGTGTCTTGCGCGCGGGCTTCTCGCCCTTGAGGCCGAGCGCCCAGTCGGCCTGCATGATGGTGTGTATGTCGCGCGTGCCTTCGTAGATGACGGCGGCCTTGCAGTTGCGCAGGTAACGCTCGACCGGGTAGTCGTTCGAGTAGCCGTTCGCGCCGTGCACCTCGATCGCCATCGAGGCGGCCTTCTCGCTGCGGACGGTCGCCTGCCACTTGGCGAGCGAGGTCGCGCGGGCGTTCGGGCGCCCCTCGTTCTTGAGC
>DASPKR010000513.1:0-26730 GCA_035627975.1 Pyrinomonadaceae bacterium
TACTCAGACGAGCAGCTCAATTTTGAGGCGGTCGAGGACTTCGCTGATGGGGTTGGCGACGCCGTAGTTCTCGATTCTCTTCAGGCCGTCGGCGGGCGGGGGGGAGGGCGGCGCTTCGGGCGGGTCGGGCGTGCCGGCGAAGATAAGGCCGAGCGCGTGCCGGCGTTCGTCAACGACGAGGGAGCCGCTGTCGCCCTTCGCGACGAACCTTGTGAAGGCGGGCAGGGCGGGCTCGATGAGGAGTTGGTCCCGGAAGAACGCGGACTGGCCCGTGCGGTCGTAGCGAACCCATATGTCGAGGTGGATGGAGAAGACGCTGCCTTCCGTGTAGCCGGTGGTGCGGCCGAACTTGCGCGCGGTCTCGCCGGGCTCGACCGTCTCCTTCGGGGCGTAGCCCTCTACGGCGCCGATGAGCGGGATGACGGGCTTGTGCCGTTGCTGCCCCCAGAGCTTTGCGACGGCCGCGTCAACGTGGTTGGGGTCGTTTAGGTCGCCGTCGAACTTAATAGCCGAGTAGGCCACGAGGGCGCCCACGGGCCTGTTGCCGGAAGGCTCGCCGGGGCTCGGCTGGGTTATCAGGTCGCCTTCGTCGGCCGCGGCCTTCCGCAGGTCTGCGAAGACGTGCGAGTTGCTAAGCAGGTGAACCTCCTTCCGGCGCGGCAGCCTGCTCTTGCGCGTGCAGAAGTAGCCGATGGTGCCGCTCTGCCCCGTCAGGTTCGTGTTCGCGCCGCTGATGCCGCCGATTATCACCTCCTGTTGGCCGCGTATCCCGTTCGGGTATTGTTCCCACTCGATGGGCCGCCCCACGCCCTGGGCGATGAAGCCCGCCGCGGCGGCCTGCACCGGGACCAGGGCGACGCCGCGGTAGCTGGGCGGCAGCGCCGCCAGTCCGGCGCCGGCCCAAAGCTCTTCGTTCGCGTCGCGTATGAAGACCTGTACGCAGTAGTCGCCGCCAGCGAGCGCGCCCACGCCGACGGCGTGTATGTTGGCGGAGAAGCCGGGCCGCAGGTAGCGAGAGCTTAGCTCTCGTTTGACCCTGACGACTCGTTTGAGCCGGCGGGAGTTCGTGCGGCGCGGCCGCCGCATGAGCGCGCGGGCGCGCCTGTGCCTGCGAACGAGGAGCCACGCGAGCCACGCGAGCGCGAGCGCCAAAACGACCCACGTTATCTCGTCGTAGTAGTCGTAGGTGACGGTGTAATAGTAGGTGACGGTCTCGCCCTCGGCCGTGCGGCGCGACCATGCGAGGTGTCTCCAGAGGGCGAAGAGGGTCATCGTCGGGCTCAGATGTCGTCAACGGACGACGGGTAGTCCGTAGCGACGGGGTGGCAGAACTGCTGCTGGTTGACGGAGCCCCCGCCGCCTTCGTCGTCGTCGAGCACGGGCTCGAGGTCGAAGCGCTCGCCCGTGGGGCTCGCGAGGTAGCCGTAGTAGTCGGCCATGTCGCTGTAGATGGCGTTCTCGCTGTAGTCCATGTTCTTGATCTCGACGCGGAACGGGAGGCCGGGGACGTGCATGAGCGTGTGGGTCTCCTCGCGCCCGCCCGCGCGCAGCGTGAAGACTACGGCCGAGCCCTCGATCACGACGCCTATGGTCTCGCCCACGTTGCCGAAGACTTCGCGCCGCGCCGCGCCGCCGGCGGTGCCGGCCTCCACCTTCTCGAAGAAAAGGTTGGTCGCGAGCTTGTGCGTGTAGAAGAGGCCGTTGCCGATGTAGATTTTCGTCAACGGGTGGCGGCGCTGCCCCGTGGGGCGCAGCGGCGCGCCGCCGTGCAGGGCGCTCATGTTGACTATCCAGCGGAAGTCGTTCACGTCGGCGTGGCCGAGGCGGTCGAACTGCCCCCGCTGGTAGATTTCAAAGCCCTCGACGGCGGGCTCGCCGAGCGCCCTCATCTCGATGCTCACGCCCTCCCTGGGCAGCTCAGTGTAGGCGGCCAAGTCCTGATAGACGACGATGTCGCTCTCGGCCCCGTCCTGAAAGACGGGGCGCTGGATTCTGACGCTCAGCCGGTGCTTGTCGTCGCGGATGGCGGCTATCTCGCCCCGGCCCCGCTCCTCGTTGAAGCAGACGATGCCGAGGCCCGTGAACCTGACTAGCGCGGTGGCCGAACTCTCTTTTACTGGCATGACTTCCTCCTGCGGCCGGGGCCGTTTGAAGCTTTCGTCTTAGAGTGCTCTTCGCGGCGGGAACGTAACGGCCCGGCGGCGATTTTCGTTGCGGTCGCCTCTGCGGTTCTCGTTGCGGACACTGTTCCGGTTGCGGTTGTCGTTGAGGTTGCGGTTAAGGTTGGCGTTGAGGTTGCGGTTAAGGTTAACGTTGTGATTGGCGTTGAAGTTACGGTTGGAGTTGGAGTTGGTGTTGCGGTTTGTGTTCCTGTTGACGTTGCCGCCTCCGTTCTCGTTACCTCCGCCGCGGTTCTCGTTGCCGCCGCGGCCGTTGTCGTTGACTTCGCCGGAGCCTGCGGGCTCGGACGGCGAAGGCGAAGGCGAAGGCGTGGGCGTCTGCGCGACTTCGGCCGACGGCGGCCGAAAGTAGATGAAGGTGTTGACGGCCGCGACGCAGACGACCATCGTCGCCACCAGCACCGTCGTCACCCTCGTCACGACGCGGCGCCACTTGAGCCTGCGCGACTGCCTCCTGAACGTCTCGGCCTTCTCGCGCATGACGCGCACGCCCTCGCGCCACGCCTCGTCAGACGCCTTCACGTCGGCGAGCGGCGAGCCGTCGGCCGGGCAGAACGCGAGCAGCTCGTCCGCGTAGAAGTCGCCGCATTTCGGGCAGGTTCGCAGCATTCAGTAACTCGCGTAGCCGCCGAAGAGCGAGAAGGCGGCCCAGTAGAACGGCGCGCTCGTCTCGCCCCGGCCGAGCAGTTCGAGTTGCGCGCGCCGCAGCGCCTCGGCGGAAGTCATCCCGCCCCCGGTGCGGTTGCGGTGGAAGGCGATCATCAGGTCTTTCGTGGGCTCGGAGCCCACCTGCCACTGGCTGGCGATAACGACGGGCGCGCCGAGCGCGAGGAAAGTCCTTGCGACGCCGACGGCGCCTTCGCTCTTGTCGTAGCGTTCGAACGCCGTCTCGCATGCCGAGAGCACGACGAGCTTGGCCGCGGGCAGCTTGTATGCGCCCAGCTCGTGCGAGCGCAGCTCGCCGCCCGCGAAGAGCAGCTTGGAGTTCCCGGGCGAGCGGCGGTTCGAGACGAAGTGGCCCGCGAAGTGCACGACCTCGACGCCGCCGAACAGCCGGAGGAATTTCTCCCGCGTCGCGTCGCCGCCGAGCAGCAGTTGCGAGCGCACGTAGCCTGCGGCCACGGCCCTCGCCTCCGCCTCGGCCGCGCGCAGGTCTGCTAGTCCTGGGTTCTCCTCGCGGTCGAAGTCCGGGTTGCCGACGCTCAGAATGCTCTCGGCGCCGGCCCGACCTTTGCGCGCGGCGTTCTCGGTCGCCAGCACGAAGACCGAAGCGCTCGGCGCGTAAGTGAGGGCGAACTCTTCGACGAGGTACTTGCCCGAGGGCGAGACGAGCGAGGCGAACGCGAGCCGGTGCAGAGACTTATCGGGGACGATGCAGAGCTGCTTCGCCGCGTCGAGTCCCGGCGGCAACAGAAGCGCGTACAGCTCTTGCGCGGCGCGCCGCAGCGCGTGCGCGGGCTCCCCGTCGAGCACGGCCGACTGGTAAGCGTCAATCTTCTTCTCAAGCTCGTCCGCGCTTACGGGCTTCTCGAACAGCTCGAGGCGGTCTCGCGAGACGACCCAGACGGCGAGCCTGTCCGGCAGCACCGCGAACTCTACGAGCTGCGCCCCGCCGGGCAGCCGCGCGCGTATTTCCTCCGGCGCGAGCGGCCGCGCGACGGAGGCGAACTCCCTTTCGAGCTCGGCGGCCGGTTTGTCGGACTCAACGAAGTCCAGGAGCGAGCGCGCCCGCGACGTTTCGACCAGAGCGAAGGCGTCGCGCGCGTCGCCCTGCTCGACGGCGCTCGCAACCCCTTCGTCGAACACGACCTGCTCCTCGGCGAAGAACGCCTTGCGCGAGTCGTCCTCGCGGAGACGCATGCGGTACTCCTCCGAGAGCCCGAGCACGGTCTTCAGCTCGGCGGCGAACTCCTCGCGACGGCCGAGCTGTCGGAAGCAGAGGAGCCGGCCCTTGTGAATGCGGTAGGCGCCGACGCTGATTTCCGGCAGGCGCCCGTAAAGCTCCCGCGCCCTGTCGTAGTCGGCGAGCGCAGCCTCGCAGTCATTCATGCGGCCCTTCACGTCGGCGAGAAGGAGGAAGACTTCGGCGGTCGTGCGCGTGTTCTCGGGGCTCGCGGGCCGCGCGAGCGCGAGCAGCTTCGACTCCTCGGCGTAGCCGAGCGCCGCGCCGAAGTCGCCCTTCGCGGCCGCGGCGCGGACGAGGTTCAGGAGGTTGTCGTTGACGCGGCCGCTGCCGGGCCACGTCTGGCGGGCGAAGTCGAGCGCCTCGCGCGAGAAGCCGAGCGAGGTCGAGAAGAACTTCAGCTTGAGCGTGAGGACGGCGAGCGTCCCCTTGTCGCGCCACGATTGGCTGCGGCTGCGGAAGTAGGCGTCTTCGTGAGGTAGCATCCTGCTCGCGTAGGCGAGGGCGGGCTCCAGCTCGCCGAGGTCTGAGTAGTAGAGCGCGAGGGCGTCGGTGGCGTGCTGCGCCTCGAAGGCGTTGCCCGAGGCTTCCGCCAGCCGGAGGGCCGTCCTGAAGTTTCGGCCCGTCTCCGACAGGCCCGTCTGCCGGAAGTCGCTGACGGCGAGCCAGTAGTAAGCTGTCGGCGCGAGGATTTTGAAGCCGCGCCGCTCGGCCGTCTCGATTAAGGCGGCGAGCCGCAGGCGCGTGGCGGCGACCTTCGCAACGTCGGGTAGGAACTGCGCCGCCCAACTCTCGGCGACCAGCGCCTCGCATTCGTCGCCGAGCCGCGCGAAGAGGTCGCGGCTTCTTTCAAACTGCGCAATGGCCTTCCCGAAGTCGCTCCCGATCAGGCGGTGCGCGCCCGCGAAGACCTCTTTGGCTTCAAGCAGCGGCCCTGTCTTGTCGGCGCCCGCCCCGGCGTAGTAGCGCGCAAGCTCCGAAAAAAAAAGTCGGAGTGGCGCGCGCGCTCGGAGTCGCCGACGTAGGCCATCGCCGCGAGGCTCTCCCGCGCCTCGGCCTCGTCGCCGCGGCGCTTCGCGAGAAGGAGCCTGCGCGAGAGCTGAAGCGGCACGGACGCGGCCGTCAGCATCCCCTTCGTATCGTCGTGAACCCGCTCGGCGCGCGCGCCGTCGCCCGCGCGGTATGCCGCCAGGAAGTCTTCGAGAATCTGCTCGTCCGTCCTGAAACTCGACTCGGCGTCGCCCGCGCGCTCCATGTGCCTGCGCGCCTCGCCCGCCCAGGGCGAAGTCGAATCCTTCTGGAGGTAGAGCGACCACGACTCCTTCGCCTGCCGCGGCATGCCTAGCTCCTGAAGGGCGAGCGAGCGGTTGAAGAGGGCTTCGAGCAGGCCGGGGTCGAGCTCCGTCGCCTTCGTGAACTCTTCGAGCGCGCGCGAGAGCGGCTCTAGCCTCCTCTCGCGCGGCGACGCCTTAGCCGTCTCGAAGTGCGCGGCGCCGAGGTCGTTGTGAATTCGCGCGTTCGCCGGGTCGAACTTCAGAGCGCTCGTCAACTCGCGCACCGAGTCCTCGTACTTGCGCTGCGTGAGGTAGAAGACCCCGAGCGAGTGGTGCGAGCGAGCGCCCGGCGACTTCTCCGTGGCCTCTATGAGGCTGTTCTCGATGCGGCGCAGGCGGTTGCGCTCGCCCGGCTCCGTCGCCCCGCGAAGCTCGCCGAGCGGCGCGTAGCCGAACTCGGACAGGCGCGTCTCGGTGGGCCGCTCGCGCGCATAGACCTCACGCAGCTCCGCGATCTCGTCCGCGCCGCCGAGCCGGCCGAAGTAGATTACGGAGGCGACGACGGCGACCAGAAGGGCGGAGAGCGCGGCGACGTAGGCGGGCCGCCGGAAGAAGGCTTCGAGCGACGTCAGGAAGGAGGGCTTCGCTTCGGCGGCGTGCGCGGCGCGGGCCGAGAGCGCCTTCTCGCGGAGCGCCTGCGTGAGCTCCAGCTTGAAGCGCCTCTCGGGGTCGGCGGCCAGCGTCGCGCGAAAGCTCTCGGCGTCGGCCTCGCCCATGTAGCCGAGCACGTAGTCGTTGATGAGCCCGTCCTCGGCGAGCGCGACCTGCGAGCAGAACTCCTCGTCCGTGAACAGAAGTTCCTCGATGCCTTCGAGCGTCGCCTCGTCCGAGACGCGGCCCAGGAGGTACTCGCGAACAGTCGCCTCGCTCTTTAAGGTTTCGCCCATCGCCGCCGCCTCGGGCGCTCCTCTCAGCCCATGCACTCCCGGACGCAGATCTTCAGCTTCTTCTTGATGCGCATGACGCTCATGCGCAGGGCCACCTGCGTCATCTGTAGGTTCTCCGCGATGCGCCGGTGCAACTCGATCTTCGCCGCCCTGGCCTCGGAGAAGTAGTCGAGGATGAGGCTGCGGCTCTCCGCGGGCAGCTCGCCCAGGCACCTGTCGAGGCACTCCCGCGAGAAGCTCGGCCCCTCGGGCTCGGGTGCGGCGACGGCGACCTCCTCGATGTCGGCGTGCCGGCGCTCGCGCCTGAGCGACTCGCGGAAGACGTTGCGGGCGACGCCGTAGCAGTAGGCGAGCGGGTGCTCGATCTTCTCCTCGCCGTGCTTGAGCATGACGCGGTTAATGGTCTCGTCGGCCAGCTCTTCGGGGAAGCGGCACCGCCTCTGCGAGAAGAAGGTTCGCAGGCGGAAGCGCAGGCTCTCGTACTCTTCGCCCGCGCGGGCGCCGTCGGGGCTGAGCCATTCGAGAAAGCTAGCAAATTCTTCCCGCGTTACTTCTCTGTCCACGTTCGTTCCCGGTTGTTGAGGCCGGCCCGGAGCGGGCCCGCTGGAAGTCGGCGACAGCATAACTCAATTGCCCGGGGAAAGACATAGGAAAAGGCCCGCGCCTGCTGGGGCGCGGGCCGGGCCGGGCGCGCCGCACTAGCTCCGGCAAGCCCCCGCGAGCGTCGCGTTGACGAACATCCCCGAAGGCCCCCCGCCGTTGCGGATTCTGACAATCAGCGCGTGCGGGCCCGGCGCGACCGCGCGCGTGAACGTCTGCAGGGGCTTCTTCGGCGTGTTGAAGCACCAGCCCGCGCAGCCCGACAGGAAGAGCGGGTTGGAAGAGTTCGCAGGGCCTGACGCGTTGTCGAGAAACACGTCAACGTCGTCGTCGCCGCCGGCGTTCCCCGTGAGCGTGACGCTCTGCTCGATGGCGCAGGCAGGGACTACGAAGTCCAGCCTGTACTCGTATGTGCCAGGTGCGACGCTGCCAGTGCCGCCGCCCGCCACGGTCGAGACCCACTTGGCCGGGCCGGGGTTGATGTTCCAGGCCGGGTGCGTGGCGGTCAGGAACGCGACGGGGCTGCCGTTGACAGTCCAGTTGTTGGAGGCGACGGTGCTGAGGTCGAGCGTGTTAGTCCCGCCCAGGCACTTGCAGCAACCCAGTGAGGCCGGGCGGAGGCGTGCGTCCGCGGCGGCGCGAACAGGCCCCAGCCTCGCGGGGCCTTCGACCTGCGCGGCCGCCAGAGAGGCCGCGAGTGACAGCAGCGCGAGCGCGCCGACCGCCTTGAACGGGTTGAGTTTTCTCGGCATGACTTTTCTCCTTTGGGGCGTGAATTTTCAGTAGGCCCGCGCGAGGTTGCGTGCCTGCATCTGTGAGTGGCGCCGGCCGGCCGAAACGTAACGGCGACGACGCCTTATAATTTCCCGCGCTCACTCCGCGAGCCGCGGGAACAAATCGGCGTGCGGGGCGTCTAACGAACCCGATCCGTCCAGATTTTGTTTGCGGGGAGGGGGAGCCGTCGTGAAAACGATTCTGTCGGCCGCGCTGGCGGCCCTTTGCGTGTCGCTCTTCGCCACGGCGCAGGACAAGGGAGCCGCGAGGGAGGCGGTCGAGCAGGAGGTGCTCAAGGCGGAGCGCGAGCAGCGCGAGGCTTACTTGCGCAGGGACGCGGCCGCGATGGAAAGGATGGTGGCAGACGAGCTTATCCTCACCATCCAGGGCGGCGAGGTGGGCGGCAAGGCAGACCTTTTAACCTTCCTGCGGGAAGAGCCGGCCGACCCGACCTTGACGCTCACGGCCGAGGGAACGCGAGTCCGCGTTGACGGCGACACGGCCGTCGTGGTCGGCCGCAGAATCGAGAGGCGGCGGCGGCCCGACAACAACCAGGAGGGCGTCGCCCACGCGCGCTACACGCGGGCTTACGTGAAGCGCGGCGGGCGCTGGCTCCTCCTGGCCGAGCACCTCCAGGCGATACCGGGCGAGCGCACGCCCGTCAAGGTTGACACGCGCGTCTATGACGACTACGTCGGCAAGTACGGCAGCGAGATTTTCGGCTTCAGCGTCGTCCGCGAGGGCGACAAGCTCATCGTCGTCCCCGACGAGAGGGGGAGGCCGAAGGCGGAAGTCCTGCCCGAGTCGGAGTCCGAGTTCTTCGTCAAGGGCAGGAACTACCGCATACTCTTCATGCGCGGCCGCAAGGGCGAAGTCACATACGCCCTCCTCCAAATCAACGGCGTGGACGTGCGGGCGAAGAGAATCGGTTAGGCCCGCCCGAGCGCGGCGTCGGCTGGCTTGTGACTCCTTCGGCACGGGCCGCTAATGCTCATAGAGTGTGAACACCGCGCCCCCCGCTTTGTGACGAAACCCTGAGAAGCGCGCCGCCGGGCTTTACGCCGGGCGGCGACTTCGCGGCGCGGGGCGTATAATGCCGGGGCCTTCGGGGGCCGCCCCTCCGGGCGGGCCGCTTTATGGATTCAATCTCGACGACTTCGGTTCTGGCGTTCGGCTTCGTGCTGGGCGTCCGCCACGCCGTGGAGGCCGACCACCTAGCGGCCGTCTCTGCGATAGTCAGCGAGCGCAAGAGCCTGCTCGGCTCCTCGCTGGCCGGCGGCCTCTGGGGCGTGGGCCACACGCTCTCGCTGCTCGCGGCCGGCGTCGCCGTCATACTGCTCGGCGTGCGTTTTGAGGAGCGGCACGCGCTCGCCCTTGAGTTCTGCGTCGGCCTGATGCTCGTCGGTCTCGGCGCGAACGCGCTGCGCAAGCTCGCGCGCGGCGGGCGCGTGCACCTGCACGCTCACCGCCACGGCGGGCGCGAGCACGTACACCCGCACGTCCACGCCGCAGGGGGCGAGGCCGAGCGCGCCGCGCACACTCACCACGGCCTCCGGCTCGACACTCGCTCGCTCGTCGTCGGCATGGTTCACGGCTTCGCCGGCAGCGCTGCACTCATGCTCCTCGTGCTCTCCTCGATTAAGTCCGCGTGGGTCGGGATGCTCTACGTGGCCGTGTTCGGGGTGGGCTCGACGGGAGGGATGATGTTGATGAGCGCGCTCGTCGGGCTGCCCATGTACCTTACGGCCGCGCGCTTCAACCGCGCCAACCTCTTCGTGCGCGGCGTGGCCGGAGTGTTCAGCCTCAGCTTCGGGCTGTTTATGATTTACGACATAGGCTTCGCGGGCGGCCTGTTCCGCTGAAGCCGCCTACCGCGCGGGCAGATTCACACGAAAGCCGAACCGGACGGAGGCAGGCGGGCCGACGGTCAAGACGGGCGTGCGGCCGACCTCGTACCTGCGGCCCGTCAGGTTCTCGGCGGCGGCGAAGAGGCTGAAGGCGTCAGTGAGGCGGCGCGAGGCGAAGGCGTCTAGCGTGAGGAAGGGCGCCAGCGGGAAGAGGTTCAGGTCGTCGTCGAACTGCGAGCCGGAAGCGCGGCCCTGTAGGCCGAAGGCGAGGCGCCGCGGGTCGGCGTAGATGAGCCGGAACGTGAGCTGCCGGCGCGGAATCTGCGGGACGCTGAGGCCCTCGGCGGCTGGGTTCGCGGGGGAGCGCGTAACCGTCGCGCCCGTGAGTTGAAAGCCGGCCGCGAGCGACCAGCTTCGCGTGAGCCTCGCCTCGACTTCCATCTCCGCGCCGCGCGAACGCGTGCGGCCGAGGTTGTGGCGCTGGCGAGTGATGAGAGCGGGCGTGACGCTCAAGGTCACGTTCGCTACCGGCCTCGTTATCTCCGCCCAGAAGAGCGCGCCGCGAGCCGAGAGCCTGCCGCCGCGCGTGCTGAAGCTCGCGCCCGCCTCGCCGCCCGCGAGACGCTCTGCGCGGAGCCGCTCGTCGGCGAGCGTCAGCACGTTCCCCACTCGGAAATCCCTGTACAACTCGTTGAGCGTGGGCGCGCGGAACGCGCGGTAGCCCGAGGCGTAGAGGGCCGCGCCGTCCGAAAGCCTGTAGAGGAGCGAGGCGCGCGGGCTCAGCGCCGTCTCGGAGCGGTCTGCGAACGCGGTAGTCGCGGCCGGCCCGGCGAGGGCGAGCGGCCTTACGGTCTCGGCGGCGGCGAAGTTGCGCCAGCGGTCGAGGCGAACCCCCGCGGAGAGCGTCAAACGATCCGTGACTCTGAATAGGTCTTCGGCGAAGACGCCGGCCGACCCCTCGCGCCCACCGGCACCCACGCCGCTCGACGCGCGCCCGGCCAAATAAATAATCTCGTCGCTCGCGCCCCGCACCTCGCGCGCCTCGAAGCCCGCGACCGTGGCGTGGCGCGCGCCGAAGCCGCGCGACCATTGAAGGCTCAGGCCGGCGGCCTGCGAAGGCACGCGTTGAAGGCGCGTCAGGGTCTCTGCGTCGCGGCCGGCCGAGACGGCCGAGAAGGTCTGGTCGAAGGTTTGCGCGGAGGCGTGGGCGCGGAGCGAGAACGAGCCGGCTTCGCCGTCAACAAAATCGGCGCCGACGACGAGTTGGCGCGTGTGCGTGCGGTTGTACTGTAGGCGCGTGCCGTTAGCGCGCTCCTCCGCGAAGTAAGAGCCGCGCGCGAAGAGGCGAAAGTTTTGGAAGAGTTCGCGCGCGACGGTCGCCGCGAGCGAGTTGTGGCGCGAAGACGCGGGCGCGTCCGCCCCGCCGCGCTCTTCCGGGCGGACTAGGAAATAGCCGGCCGTGTTGAAAGTCTCGCCCGCGAGCGTGAAGGCCCAGCGGCCGCGGCTCGCGCCCGCGAAGGCCGAGGCGTTGTGTCCCCTCTGCGTGCCGTAAGAGGCCGAGGCCGAGAGGCTCGGCTCTTCCCCGGCGCGGCGCGTGAGCAACTGCACGACGCCTCCCATCGCGGCGCTGCCGTAGAGGTGAGAGGCGCCGCCGCGCAGGACTTCGACGCGCTCGACCGACTCGCGCGGCACGCGCCCCCAATAGACCCAGCCGCCGAAGGGGTCGTTTAAGGCGACCCCGTCTTCTAGGATGAGGGCGCGGCTCGCGCCGCTCGCGCCCGTGCCGCGCAGGGAGACGCCCTGCGCGGTCGGGTTGGCGGCGCGGCTGCCCGTGCGGCGGAATAGCTGGAAGCCCGGCACCTGCCTGAGCGCGTCGTCGAGCGTGAGCGCGGCCGTCGTCGAGAGCTGTTCGCGCGTGATGACGGAGACGCTGGCCGCAGTCTCGCCCGCCTCCGTCTCAGTCCGCGTGGCCGTCACCGTCACGCGCTCCGAGACGCGCGCGGGCGCGAGCACGAAGATGACCTCTTCGCCCCCGCCGCTCACCATCAGCCGCCGCTCCTGACGCTCGAACCCGGCCGCGCCGACAGTCAAGACCGCTTCGCCCGCCCCGACGCCCTCGAAGGCGAACCGCCCGTCATCGCCCGTCAGCGTGCGCAGCGTCGTCGCGCGCCCGCGCGCGAGCGTCACCTCCGCCCGGGCTAAGGGCGCGCCCGCCTCGTCCCTGACGACGCCTCCGACGCGCGCTCGCGCAGCGCCCTGCGCCGCCAGCGCGCCGGCGCCGAAGGCAGTAGCCGACGGCCAGAGGAGCAACAGAAGTGCGAGCACGACTTTCATCTTTCCATGCGCGGCATCGGCTGCTTAGGGTATAGGCGCGGGCGTGGGCCTTATAGTACGCCAGCGTACTTACCTGCGCACCCTTCTGGTCTAATCTGTTGACCCCTTTAGAATTTTTCAATTCCGGTCGGCTGTTTAGTAACCCTGACGCTCGGCGGCGAGCCGCGGCCCGCTCGCGAGCAGGAGGTGCGATGCGTCAACCCGGAAAGACGGCGGCCCGCCCGTCAAAGTTTCGGCTCCTGCTTCACGCCGTCTGCCTCGCTCTCTTAATCTTCACAGCCTGCACTTCTAAACCCAAAGACGAGCCCCCTGTAGGGACACAGCCGGCGCGGCAACTGTCCGAAGCCACGGGCGGGGCGAGCGGCGCGGGCGCGGGCGGGGAGGACGGGCAGTGGGTGATGGCCGCAAAGAACTACGCCTCGACGCGCTTCAGCGGCCTCGACCAGATAAACACCGAGAACGTAAAGAGCCTGAAGGTCGCGTGGACTTTCTCGACCGGCGTCAACCGCGGGCAGGAGGCCGCGCCCATAGTGGTCGGCGATACGATGTACGTCGTCACGCCCTACCCGAACATCCTCTACGCGCTCGACCTTAAAAACCCCGGCGCCGCGAAGTGGAAGTACGAGCCGCAGCCGGCGGCGGCCGCGCAGGGCGTGGCCTGCTGCGACCTGGTCAACCGCGGCGCCGCCTTCGCCGACGGCCGCGTTTTTTATAACACGCTCGACGCGCACACCGTCGCCGTTGACGCCGCGACCGGAAAAGAAATCTGGAAGACCAAGCTCGGGGATATAAACAAGGGCGAGACGATGACGATGGCGCCGCTCGTCGTCAAGGACAAGGTGATAGTCGGCAACTCGGGCGGCGAGTTCGGCGTGCGCGGCTGGGTGACGGCCTTGAACGCCTCGGACGGCACGGTGGCTTGGCGCGCCTACAACACCGGGCCTGACTCGGACGTGCTCATAGGCGCGAACTTCAAGCCCTTCTACCCGATGGATCAGGGGAAGGATTTGGGCGTCTCCTCCTGGCCGCCGGAGCACTGGAAGATGGGCGGCGGCACCGTGTGGGGCTGGCTCTCCTACGACCCTGAGCTGAACCTCGTCTATCACGGCACGGCCAACCCCGGCCCCTGGAACCCGGAGCTCCGGCCCGGCGACAACAAGTGGACTTGCGCCATCTTCGCCCGCCGCCCCGAGACGGGCGAGGCCGTCTGGGCATACCAGTTCGGCCCGCACGACCTCTTCGACTGGGACGCCATCAACGAGCAGATTCTCCTCGACTTCCCCGTGAACGGCCAGCCCCGCAAGGTGCTAGTCCGCCCAGAGCGCAACGGCTACGTCTATGTCATGGACAGGGCGACGGGCGAGATTCTCTCGGCCAACCCCTTCGTCCACATCACGGCGACGCGCGGCGTTGACTTAAAGACCGGCCACCTCATACACGTCGAGGAGAAGACGCCGACGATGGGCAAGGTCGTGCGCGACATATGCCCGGCCGCGCCCGGCGCTAAGGACTGGAGCCCTTCGGCCTTCTCGCCGCGGACGGGCCTGCTCTACATGCCGCACAACAACCTCTGCATGGACTTCGAGGGCGTCGAGGTCAACTACATCGCCGGCACGCCCTACGTCGGCGCCAACGTCAAGATGTACGCGGGGCCGGGCGGCCACCGCGGCGAGTTCACGGCGTGGGACGTGGCCGCGGGCCGCGCCGTCTGGAAGATTACGGAGAAGTTCCCCGTCTGGAGCGGCGCGGTCGCAACCGCGGGCGACGTGGTCTTCTACGGGACGATGGACGGCTACTTCAAGGCCGTGCACGCGCGGACGGGCGAGCTGCTCTGGCAGTTCAAGGTCGGCTCAGGGATCATCGGCCAGCCGGTCGTCTATCGAGGGCCTGACGGGAAGGAGTACGTGGCGGTGCTCTCGGGCGTGGGCGGCTGGGCCGGCGCGATAGTCGCGGGCGACCTCGACCCGCGCGACCCGACGGGCGCGCTCGGCTTCGTCGGCGCCATGTCCGACCTGCCCGAGCACACGACGAAGGGGGGGACGCTCTATGTCTTCTCGCTCCCCTGAAGCCACGATGTTGTTGACTGCATTGCTGGCCGCTTTCTCTTTAGCCGCATGCGCGAGGGATGCGCGGCAGCAGCAGTCGCGTCAGGAGTCTCGGCAACCGGCCGGGCCGCGTGTGCTGAGGGTGTGTGCTGACCCGAACAACATGCCTTTCTCGAACGAGCGCGGCGAGGGCTTCGAGAACAGGATAGCGGAACTGCTGGCCGCGGACTTGGGCGCGGAGCTTCAATACACATGGTGGGCGCAGCGGCGCGGCTTCTTCCGAAACACGCTGAGGGCGGGCGAGTGCGACGTGGTTCTGGGCGTCCCGGCGAGCTTCGAGCTTGCGCTCACGACCTCGCCCTACTACCGCTCCTCTTACGCCTTCGTCTATCGCAAGGACAGGAACCTCAGCATCGCCTCGTTCGACGACGCGGCGCTTAAGAAGTTGAAGATAGGCGTGCAGCTAGTCGGCGACGATGCGGCGAACGCGCCGCCCGCGCACGCGCTCGCCGCGCGCGGCATAGTCGAGAACGTGCGCGGCTACACGGTCTATGGCGACTACGCCCGGCCAGACCCGACGGCGAGCATCGTCGAGGCCGTGGCCGACGGCGAGGTGGACGTAGGCGTAGTCTGGGGGCCGCAGGCCGGCTACTTCGCGCGGCGCTCGCGGGCGCCCCTGGCGGTCGTCCCCGTCTCGCCGCAGATAGACAGGCCGTTCCTGCCCTTCGTCTATGACATCTCTATGGGCGTGCGCCGCGGCGAAGACGGCTTGCGCGAAGAGCTCGACCGTTTCATAGAGCGCAGGCGGGCGGAGATTAACCGCGTGCTCGACGAGTACGGCGTCCCGCGCGTCGGGCCGGGGGGGGCGGGCGATGAATAGGAGAAAGATGAGGGCGGCGCTGGTCGCGCCTCTGCTCGCCGCCGTGCTGCTCGCGCTCGCGTCGTGCGAGAGGGAGGAGCGCGGCTTCCGCGTTGACCCGCCTTCGTCGCAGCGCATCGGCGCGAAGCGGCTGACGGAGCTTCAGCCCGGCCAGCCGCAGCCCCCGATGGTCACCGTCAACGAGTACGAGCGGAACGCCTTCGCTGTCTCCGAAGGGAAGCGGCTCTACGAGTGGTACAACTGCGTCGGGTGCCACGCGCAGGGCGGCGGGGGGATGGGGCCGCCGCTCATGGACGACAAGTGGATTTACGGCTCGGACCCGGCGCAGATATTCGCGACCATTGTCGAGGGGCGCCCGAACGGGATGCCGTCGTTCCGCGGCAGAGTGCCGGATCATCAGGTCTGGCAGATAGCCGCCTACGTGCGCAGCATGAGCGGGCAGGTGTCGAAGGACGTCGCGCCCGGCCGCAGCGACAACATGAGCGGCAAGACGCCCGAAGCCTCGACCGAGAAGATGGAGCCGAAGCCCTCGGCCGGCGTGCCGAAGTCGGCGGAGATGCCCAAATGAAAGAAGGCGGAAGGCGGAAGGCGGGAGGCGGAAAGGGCGGCTTCTTCGGCTGCCTACTGCTTTCCGCCTTCTGCCTTCTTCTCCTGTCCGGCTGCCGCGGCTCCCAGTCGGCCTTAGACCCTGCGGGCGCGCAGGCGGGGCGGATAGGGCAGCACTTGTGGATGATGCTCTACGTGCTGGGGGGCGTCTATCTGATAGTGATGGCCTTCCTCGTCGCGGCGGTGCTGCGGCCGCGGGGCAGCTCCTACGGAGATTCCGTGTCGAAGGTCGAGCCGGACACGGGGCCGGACGCGGGCCGCGAGCGGCGCATGTCGCGCGTAGTCCTCGCGGGCATCGCTGCGACGGTCGCGATACTTTTCGCGCTGCTCGTTTCGAGTTTCCTGACGGGCCGCGATCTCTACTCGGTCTCGGCAAAAGAGCACCTGACTATTAAGGTGATAGGACACCAGTGGTGGTGGGAAGTCAGGTACGACAACCGTAACCCGAGCCTGATACTTACGACGGCGAACGAGATTCACATACCAGTCGGCCAGAGCGTGCTATTTAAGCTCACCTCTAACGACGTGATACACAGCTTCTGGGTGCCTAACTTAAACGGCAAGACCGACCTCATCCCCGGTCACGAGACCCTCAACTGGATTCGCGCCGACCGCCCCGGCATTTACCGCGGCCAGTGCGCGGAGTTCTGCGGCTACCAGCACGCGCACATGGGGCTCAGGGTCATCGCCGAGAGCCCCGAGCAGTTCAAGGCGTGGTACGACTCGCAGCTCGCCCCCGCGCGCGAGCCCTCGACGCCCGGCGAGGCCCGGGGCCGAGAAGTCTTCCTCTCGGCGCCCTGCATCATGTGCCACCGCGTGCAGGGGACGACCGCGGGCGGGACGGCCGGCCCAGACCTGACGCACGTGGCTAGCCGCGGGACGATAGCGGCGGGGACTCTTGAGAACACGCGCGGCCACCTCGCCGGGTGGGTCACGGACTCACAGAAGATAAAGCCGGGCAACCGCATGCCGCCGAACAACCTTGAGCCGCAAGACCTGCGCGCGCTGCTCGATTACCTGCAAAGCCTCAAGTGAGGGGGCCGGAGGTCGCGTTTGCTGCGAAAGAATAAGAAGGGGCGCGAGAAGAAGTCGGCGCGCAAGGCCGGGGCGGAGGAAGGCCCGCGCGCCGACGCCGAGGGCGTGCGCCGCGCGGCCGCGCGCGCCGTCGAGTCGCGCGCGGACAAGGCGCTGGCCGACGAGGTGGTGGAGGAGCACGAGCGCGAGGCCCTTGAGAAGACTTGGGGCGACGCGCCGGGCCTCTGGGGCTGGCTAACGACCGTCAACCACAAGAGGGTGGGCGCGCGCTCGGTCGTGACGGCCTTCGTCTTCTTCGTGCTCGCCGGCGTGCTCGCCGTGATGATGCGCATACAGCTCGCCCGCCCCGAGAACACCTTCCTCGGCCCGGACCTCTACAGCCAGGTCTTCACGATGCACGGCACCGTGATGATGTTCCTCTTCGCCGTCCCCATCATGGAGGCGATGGCCGTCTATCTGGTGCCGCTGATGGTCGGGACGCGCAACGTCGCCTTCCCGCGCCTGAACGCCTACGGCTACTGGATGTTCCTCTTCGGCGGCATAATGATCTTCGTCGCCTTCTTCCTCAACGTCGGCCCCGACGTGGGCTGGTTCGCCTACCCGCCGCTCTCCGGCCCCGAGTTCAGCCCCGGCAAGCGCGCGGACTTCTGGGCGCAACTCATCACGTTCACGGAGGTGGCCGCGCTCGTCGTCGCGACCGAGCTGATAACGACCATCTTCAAGATGCGCGCTCCGGGGATGAGCCTGAACCGCATACCCGTCTATGTGTGGGCGATCCTCGTGATGTCGTTCATGATCTTCTTCGCGATGCCGACCGTGGCTCTTGGGAGCGCGTGCCTCATCATGGACAGGCTCGTCGGCACGCACTTCTTCAACCCGGCCGAGGGCGGCGACCCCATACTCTGGCAGCACCTCTTCTGGTTCTTCGGCCACCCGGAGGTCTATATCATCTTCATCCCGGCCACGGGCTTCGTGTCGGCCATCATCCCGACGTTCGTGCGCCGGCCCGTCTTCGGCTACACGGCGCTCGTGCTCTCGCTCGTCTCGACCGGCTTCATAGGGTTCGGCCTGTGGGTTCACCACATGTTCGCGGCCGGCCTGCCGCGCATGGGCGAGAGCTTCTTCACGGCGGCGACGATGATGATAGTGATCCCGAGCGGCGTGCAGATATTCTGCTGGATAGCGACCATCTGGGCGGGGCGGCCGATCTTCAAGACGCCGCTGCTCTTCGTCCTCGGCTTCTTCTTCACGTTCGTGCTGGGCGGGATGACGGGCGTGATGCAGGCGAGCGTGCCGCTCGACCTGCAAGTCCACGACACCTACTTCGTCGTCGCCCACTTCCACTACGTGCTAATCGGCGGCTCGGTCTTCCCGCTCTTCGGCGCCTTCTACTACTGGCTGCCGAAGTTCACGGGGCGCATGATGAGCGAGCGGCTGGGCAAGCTCAACTTCTGGCTGATGTTCGTCGGCTTCAACCTGACCTTCTTCCCGATGCACCTGCTCGGCCTGCGCGGGATGCCGCGCAGGGTCTATACCTACCAGCCGAACCTCGGCTGGGCGGACATGAACCTCCTGGCGAGCGCGGGCGGCGTGCTCTTGACGCTCGGCGTCGTGGTCTTCATCGTCAACTTCTTCCGCAGCCGCCGCTCGGGCGAGCCGGCGGGCGACAACCCGTGGGGCGCCTCGACGCTCGAATGGGCCACGTCGTCGCCGCCGCCCTCTTACAACTTCGTGCACCTGCCGACCGTCGGCGGGCGCGACGCGCTGTGGGAGCAGCCCGAAGACCAACCCGTCGTCGTCGGCCTGCGCTCCGACGTGCGCGAGATTCTGGTGACGAAGATGCTCGACGCCGAGCCAGACCACAGGGAGACGCTCCCCAACCCCACCATCTGGCCGCTCCTCGCGGCCCTTGCAACGACCGGGCTCTTCATCGCCTCGATATTCACGCCGTGGGCCGTCCCCGTCGGGCTCGTCCCCGTGGCCGTCGCGCTCATAGGCTGGTTCTGGCCGAAGAGGAAGAGGAAGGACGACGAGCCGCCCGACGAGGTGAAGGAGCGGCTGGGCGAGGAGACCGCGAGGCGGAGGCTCGAAGCTCTGGAGGAGGTGGGCGCCTGATGAGCGCGCGGCGCACGGTTGACGTGTCGGGGCTGCCGACCTTCGCGTTCGGCCACCACCAGCTTACGTGGTGGGCGACGTGGAGCATCATATTCATGGAAGGCACGATGTTCATCGTGTTCTTCATCACCTACTTCTTCCTGCGAACGACCGTCCACGACTGGCCGCCCGCGGTCAAGCCGCCCTACCTGACCTACGGCACGATAAACCTTCTGATAATCCTGGCGAGCGTTGTGCCGGCGTACTTGACGAAGAAGGCGGCCGAGGAGTTAGACCTTCGGCGCGTGCGGCTCTGGCTCGCCGTCTCCATCGTGTTCGCGCTCGCTGCCTGCGTCGTGCGCGTCTTCGAGTTCCCGGCGCTCAACTGCCGGTGGGATCAGAACGCCTACGGCTCTATCGTCTGGGTCAACTTGGGCTTCCACACGACGCACCTCGTGACGGACCTGATTGACTCGGTAGTGCTGCTCGTCCTGCTTTTTAAAGGGCCGCTCGAGGGCAAGCATTTCGTGGACGTGTCGGAGAACAGCATCTACTGGTACTTCGTCGTAGTCTTCTGGGCGCTCATGTACGTGGTCATCTACATAGCGCCGCGGCTGATGTGAGCGGGTGGAGTTTAAAGAGGTGAGTTCAGAAGCCGCGGGAGAGTTCAAAGAGGGCGCGGGGGCGCTGGCGCTCTGGGCGGGCGTGCTCGCGGGGCCGACGGCCACGCTCGTGCAGTTGCAGACCAACTACGCGCTCGTGCTGTGGGCCTGCGGCGCGGGGCGCGAGTGGGCGCTGCACCTGGTCGCGCTCCTGGCGCTGCTGGTGGCGGTCGGGGCGGGGCTGCTCTCGCTTCGCAACTGGCGGCTCGCGGGCGGCGACTGGGAGGACGGAGGGGCGGGCGTCATGCCGCGCAGCCGCTTCATGGCGGCCGTCGGGATGTTCGTGAGCCTGCACTCGGCGCTCATAACCATAGCTCAGTGGATCCCTATCTTCGTTTACGGGCCGTGCGACAGATGAGAAGGCGGAAGGCAGAAGGCGAAGGGCGGAATGCGGAAGGCGGGAAGGGCGCTCTCTTCGGCTGCCTCCTGCTTACTGCCCTATGCCTTCTGCCTCCCGGCGTGGGCGCGCACGACGGGAAGCCGCACGGGCCGGCTGACCTTGTGCGGACGTGGGGGTTAGACCCTCTGGTGCTCTTGAGCCTCGCGCTGTCGGGCTGGCTATACGCGCGGGGGCTGCGGCGGCTGTGGCGCGCTTCGGGGGCGGGGCGGGGGATTCGGCGCTGGGAGGCGTGGTGCTTCGCGGGCGGGTGGGCGGCGCTCTTCGTCGCGCTGGTGAGCCCGCTGCACCCGATGGGTGAAGTCTTGTTCTCGGCGCATATGACGCAGCACGAGATTCTGATGCTCGTGGCCGCCCCGCTCGTCGTGCTGGGGAGGCCGGTGGTCGCGTTCCTTTGGGCCCTGCCGGTCGCGGGCGCGCGGCGCGTAGGCGGGTGGGGGAAGGCGGGCTGGTTCCAGCGCCCGTGGAAGGCGCTTACGAACCCGCTCGCGGCGTGGGGGCTGCATGCGGCGGCGCTGTGGGCGTGGCACGTCCCCTTGCTCTTCGAGGCTACGCTTCGTAGCGACCTCGTCCACACCGCCCAGCACGTCTGCTTCCTCGGCTCGGCGCTCCTGTTCTGGTGGGCGCTCGTGCACGGGCCGCAAGGGTTGGCGGGCTACGGCGCGGCCGTGCTTTACCTCTTCACGACGGCCGTGCACAGCGGCGTGCTCGGCGCGCTGATAACGTTCGCGGGCTCGCTGGTCTATCCGTCATACGGCGCGACGACGCAGGGCTGGGGCCTCACGCCGCTCGAGGATCAGCAGCTCGGCGGGCTCATTATGTGGGTGCCTGCCGGGGCCGTCTATATCGTGGCGGGCCTGGCGATGTGCGCCGGCTGGATGCGCGAGTCGGAGCGGAGGGTCTTGAGGCGCGAGCGCATGGAGGTCGTATGAGCGCGGGGCGCGGGCGGGCGGGCGTGTTGAAGGCGTGCGCGGCCGTGGCCGCCGCCGCGCTACTCGTGTTGCTCCCGGCCTCTTGCGGCGGCGGGCGCGGCGAGGCGGAGCGCGCGGCCTCCGAGATGACAGGCGGCGGAGACCCCTCTCGCGGGCGCGCGAAGATACGCCACTACGGCTGCGTCTCGTGCCACACGATACCGGGGCTTGCGGAGGCCGACGCGCTCGTCGGCCCCCCGCTCGACCGCATCGCCAGCCGCACCTACATCGGGGGCGTGCTCACCAACTCGCCCGACAACATGATCCGCTGGATTCAGAACCCGCCGGGCGTTGACAACCTGACCGCCATGCCGAACCTCGGCGTCACCGAGCAGGACGCGCGCGACATAGCCAGCTACCTCTACACGCTGAAGTGACGGCGCGGGCCGGGGGAGGGAAGAGTGACCGAAGAGCCGGAGCGAGCGGCCGAAGAGCAGCGGCCGGAGGGAGGCGAGGGAGGCGGGCGGCGGGCCGAGCAGGAGGACGCCGACCGCCGCAGCGCGCCGAGCGGCAAGGTCGTCTATAAGGCCATCCTGAGCGAGGGCGAATCGGAGCTAGAGCGCCCGTCGTCGGCGCTCTTCTGGTCTGGGCTCGCCGCCGGCCTCTCGATGGGCTTCTCGATGATAGCCGAGGGGCTTCTGCAAGCTCACCTGCCGGACGCGCCGTGGCGGCCGCTCGTCGCCAAGTTCGGCTACAGCGTCGGCTTCCTCATCGTCGTGCTCGGCCGGCAGCAACTCTACACGGAGAACACGTTGACGCCCGTCCTCTCCCTGTTGCAGAGGAAGGACGCCTCCACCTTCGCGAACGTCATGCGGCTCTGGGCCGTCGTGCTCGTAGCCAACCTCCTCGGCGCGCTGCTCGTCGCGGCGGTCGCCTCGCGCACAACCGCCTTCGACGAGCCAACGCGCGCCGCCTTCGCCGAGATTGGCGCTAAAGCCATGGAGCACGACTTCTGGACGACGATGCTGCGCGGCGTCTTCGCCGGGTGGCTCATCGCCCTGATGGTCTGGCTGCTGCCCTTCGCAGAGACGGCGCGCGTCTGGGTCATCGTCATCATCACCTACGTCGTGGGCCTGGGTAACTTCAGCCACATCATAGCGGGCTCGGTCGAGACCTTCGCGCTCGCCTTCGCGGGGCGCGCCGCGTGGGGCGAGGTCTTCGGCGGCTACGTCCTGCCGACGCTCGTGGGCAACACGCTCGGCGGCGTCACGCTCGTCGCCACGCTCAACCACGCGCAGGTAGTCTCCGGCGGGGGCGAAGACATCTGAGGCGCGGACGGCCAACGACGATTAGACGTAGCGCGAGCGACAAACGGGCGCTCGCCTTCTTACTGCTCCTGCTCCCCTTACACGCGGCCTGCTCTCCGGCCCCGCGCGGCCCGCTCGCATACGTCACGAACGAGCGCGACGGCACCATCACCGTCATAGACACGGCGACCGACGAGGTGGTCTCGACCATACGCGTCGGCGCGCGGCCGCGCGGCGTGCGCCTGAGCCCCGACGGCCGGCGCGTGTACGTCGCATCGAGCACGCCTTCGGGCAAGAACTACGACCCCGAGGAGAACAAGATCGTCGCCGTTGACGCGGAGAGCGGCCGAGTTGTGGCGCGCTACGAGGTGGGCTCCGACCCCGAGCAGCTCGCGGTCAGCCGCCACGGCTCGCGCCTCTACGCCTCGAACGAGGATGCCGGGACGGCCACCGTGACGGATGTCGAGAGCGGCGCAGTCCTCGCCACGCTCGTCGTGGGCGTCGAGCCCGAGGGCGTGCAGATAAGCCCGGACGGGCGCTGGGCCTACGTCACGGCCGAGACGAGTAACACCGTCTCCGTCATAGACACCGGGAAGAACGAGGTGGTCGAGACCTTCATGGTCGGCTCGCGCCCGCGCGACGCCGCCTTCTCGCCCGACGGCTCGCGCGCATACGTCACGACCGAGTTGGGCCGCACCCTCGAGGTCGTTGACACCGCCACCCACAGGGTCGTCCGCACGCTCGAAGTGCCGCGCGGCAACGGGAGCGTGAAGCCCATGGGAGTCGTGGTCTCCCCGGACGGCCGGCGCGTCTTCGTCGCGACGGGCAGGGGCAACACGGTCGTGGTCTTCGACGCGGAGGGCTTCGAGCTACTCGCGACGATCCCCGTGGGCCAGAGGGCCTGGGGCCTCGCCGTCACTCCGGACGGCCGGAAGGTTTACGCCGCCAACAGCCTCTCCAACGACGTGTCCGTCATAGACACCTCGACGAACCGCGTCGTCAAGACCGTCAAGGCCGGCGACGGCCCCTGGGGCATAGCCGTCGGCCGCTGAGGCTGCGGGCCGAATGCCACCGCGATTACCCGGCCGGCCGGGCTCGCGCCCGCGCCCCCACGCGTGTTATTATCCGCCCGCCTTTTGTCAGGCAAGGGATTGAGAGACCAAAGGCCCCGCGGGCCTCATTACGCCGCAAAGGCCGGCGCCCGCTCTCCTTCCGATCTCGGCAAACTCCCCGTTCGTCATAGAGCTTCATTGTTCAACCGTCTGAGGTAAACCCCCAATGCCTTCGCCCTCGCACGCAGGAACGCGCGCGCCCATGAGAGCGCGCCTCGCCTTCGCCCTACTGCTCGCCGCCGCACTGCTTTCGGGCGCGGCCGCGCTCGACTTCACTCGCGGCGCTCGCGCAAGGGAGGACGGCCCCGCCGCGGCCGCGGCGCCCGCGGGCCGGGCGGCCCGGCTGAAGGCGCTCGACGACTACGGCCGCGCGCCGATGGGCTTCGAGGCGAACACAGGCCAAGTCGAAGGCCCCGTTGACTTCGTAGCGCAGGGCATCGGCTACACGCTCTTCCTGACGCCCTCTGAGGCCGTCTTCGCCCTGCGCAGCGCGGAGACGAAGCCCGACGGGAAGAAGGCCGCCGCCACGGCGGGCGACGCGCGCGCGGAGCACCCGGTCGCCGCCGAGGGCGCGGGCTACCGCGTCCTCCGCATGAAGCTCGTCGGCGCGTCCGCGCCCTCGGCGGTCTCGGGCGAGGGCATTCAGCCGGGCAGGCGCAACTACTTCGTCGGAGGCGACCCGGCGCGCTGGCGCACGAACGTCCCCGTCTATTCCAAGGCCAGGTACGCGGGCGTTTACAGGGGCGTTGACCTCGTCTATTACGGCAACCAGCGGCAGCTCGAGTACGACTTCGAGGTCGCGCCCGGCGCGGACGCCCGCCCGATACGGCTCAAGTTCGAGGGCGCCGACGCGGCGAAGATTGATGACGAGAGCGGAGACCTCCTGCTCACGCTCGCGGGCGCCGAGCTGGTCATGCGCCGCCCCTTCATCTACCAGCCCGGCGAGGGCGGCGGGCGCCGCGAGGTCGAGGGGCGCTACACCTTGCGCGGCCGTAACTCGGTCGGCTTCGAGGTCGGCTCCTACGACAGGACGAAGCCGCTCATCATTGACCCCGTCCTCAACTACTCGACCTACCTCGGCACGTCCTCGGCCGACTACACGAACGGCATAGCCGTTGACTCCGCCGGCAACGCATACGTGACCGGCGCCACAGACTCGCTCTCGTTCCCCACGACGGGGCAGACCTTCGTCTCGCCCAACTCATTCTTCGGCCAGGCCTTCGTCACCAAGCTCAACCCTGCGGGGACGGCGCTCGCCTACTCGACCGTCGTAGGCGGCTCGGACTCGGACGGCGCCAACGCCATAGCCGTTGACTCTTCGGGCGCCGCGTATGTGACGGGCCGCACCTATTCGCGAGACTTCCCACTCGTCGCGCCGCTCAAGAGCAAGGGGCCTTTCTTCAGAACCGCGAACTCGGCCGCCTCCTGGGACAACAGGGCGACGGGCTTCGAGCCGCACGTGCAGATAGTGCAGTCGGTGGCCGTGAGCCCTTCCTCGCCCTCGATTCTGTACGCGGGCGGAAGCGGCGGCCTCCACAAGAGCACAGACGGCGGCGCGACGTGGCAGAAGCTCGCCGCGGCAGGCGTGACCTTCCCGACATTCGGCACGCTCGCAGTCCACCCGTCGAACCCGTCCGTCATCTACACGGCGAACAACAACGCCACCTTCCGCAGCACGGACGGCGGCGCGACCTTCGCCGAGGTGCCGCTCAGCGCCTTCGGCGCGGCGGCCCGCTGCGTCGAGTTCGACCCCACGAACTCGTCCGTCATATACCTCTGCATCAGCAGCGGCGTCTATAAGAGCACGGACGACGGCGCGACGTGGTCGCTCCTGAACTCCGGCCTGACGAACTCGAACGTCCTGTCGCTCGCCGTTGACCCGCAGACGACCACGACGCTCTACGCCGGCACGTTCGGCGGCGGCGTCTTCAAGAGCACGAACGGCGGCGCCTCCTGGTCGCCCGCCAACAACGGCGTCTCCCCGCTCTCGACGCGCAACGTGAGCGCCATCGCCGTTGACCCGTCCTCGCCCTCGACCCTGTACTTCGGCACGAGCTACGCCACCGGCAGCGGCGAGATTTACAAGAGCACGGACGGCGCCGGCCTCTGGGCGCCGCTCACGAACGGCGTCCCGAAGGACAACGGCATAAGCGACATCGTAATTAACCGCACGACGACCTCCACGATCTACGCGGCGACGACGGGCGGCGGGGTGCTCAAGACCACGAACGGGGGAGACAGTTGGGCGCCCGCCAACGCGGGGCTCTGGAACCCCGTAGTCACGTCGCTCGCGGCAGACCCGACGGACTCGTCGAAGCTCTACGCCGGGACGCAGGGCGGGGCGCGCACAGAGTCGGACGCCTTCGCCCTGAAGCTCTCGCCCGCGGGCGACGCGCTCGCCTACTCGACCTACGTGGGCGGCAGCGCCGACGACGAGGGCCGGGCAGTCGCCGTTGACTCCGCGGGCAACGCTTACCTCTCGGGCCAGACCTCCTCGGGGAACTTCCCCCTCGCGAGCCCCGTCCAGAGCGAGCTGCGCGGCCCGGCCGACGCCTTCGTCACGAAGATTAACGCGGCGGGCGACGCCTACGTCTTCTCGACCTACTTCGGCGGCGCGGGCTTGGACGGCGCGCGGGCCGTGGCGACCGACTCGGCTGGCAACGCCTACGCGGCGGGCAACACCTCTTCGAGCGACCTTCAGACCACGCCCGGCGCATTCCAGACGACCGCGCCCGGCGCGGGCTTCACCACGTCGCTCAACGAGGGGGCCGACGCCTTCGTCCTGAAGGTCGCAGCCGCGGGCTCGGGCGTGGCTTACGCGACCTACCTCGGCGGCGCGCAGGGCGGCGAGGGCGCTAACGGCATCGCAGTTGACTCGGCGGGCTCGGCTCACGTCGTCGGCTCGACCTCCTCGAACAACTTCCCGGCGCAAAACCCGCTGCGCCCCTTCGGGGGCGCGGATGGCTACATCGCGAAGCTCAACGCGGCCGGCTCCGCGCTCGTCTATTCCAGCCCCCTGGGCGGTAGCGGCGACGACGCGGCCGCGGCCGTCGCGCTCGACGCGGCGGGCGCCGCGCACGTCACCGGCTGGACGCGCTCGCTCGACTTCCCCTCGACGGGCGGCCACCTCAAGAGCCGCAGCAACCTCTTCCGCAGCGTTGACGCGGCCGCGACCTGGCGCAACGACAACAATGGCGTCAGCGCCGCCCTCGTCTTCGACATCGAGGTTGACCCGACCGCGCCGCACGTCATCTACGTCGGCACCAGCTCGGGCGTCTTCAAGAGCACGAACGGCGGGCGCGCGTGGTCGCCGTCCAATAACGGGCTTGCGAACCGCAACGTGAGGTTCATAGCCGTCAACCCGAAGTCGCCCTCGACCGTTTACGCCGGGACGATATTCGACGGCTCGAACCAGGGCGGGCTCTACAAGAGCACGGACGGCGGCGCTAGCTGGGCCAAGACGCCGAGCACGGCGAGCAACGGCGAGAGTTTCTTCGACGTGTACGCCCTCGCGCTCGACCCCGCGACGCCCGACACCATCTACCTGCACTCGGGCTTCAGGACTTTCAAGAGCACGACGGGCGGCGCGAGCTGGGACGGCGCCAACAACGGCCTGCCCGGCGGCGCCACCTCCTTCGCCGTTGACCCCTCGAACACGCAGGTCGTCTATGCCTCGGTGAACACCTCCGAAGGCGGCGTCTTCAAGACGACGGACGGCGGCGCGAACTGGTCTAAGACCTCCAACGGGTTGACGACAACCTTCGTCCACCGCGTCGTCGTCAGCCCGCAGACGCCCTCGACCGTTTACGCCACGAGCATCTT
>DASPKR010000514.1:0-5180 GCA_035627975.1 Pyrinomonadaceae bacterium
CTGCTAACCGCGAAGTCGGACGACGTGGCCGGCCGCTCGAAGATTTACGAGGCCATCGTCAAGGGCGAGGCCGACTTCAACCCCGGCGTGCCGGAGTCCTTCAACGTGCTCGTGCGCGAGCTTCAGTCGCTCTGCCTCGACGTGGAGCTGATAGACAAGAACGCGGCCGCCAACGGGACGGACGGCGACGGCACGGGCCGCCCCGTCGTCCCCACCGGCGGCCCCGCCGAGTGAGCGAGTGCAGAAGTCGGAGTGCGGAGTGCTGAATTAAAGGCAATCTGTTAATTCACCGCTCCGCACTCCGCATTCATCATTTTTTAGTAACGGTTTACTGCCTACGGAGAAATTACCGTGTTCAGATTCCAGCAAGAGAAGACGCAGCTCGCGCCCGACTTCGAGGCCATACGCATCTCGCTCGCCTCGCCCGAGAAGATCCGCCACTGGTCGCACGGCGAGGTGACGAAGCCGGAGACCATCAACTACCGCACGTTCAAGCCGGAGCGCGACGGCCTCTTCTGCGCGCGCATATTCGGCCCCGTCACCGACTGGGAGTGCCTGTGCGGCAAGTACAAGAGGATGAAGCACCGCGGCGTCATATGCGACAAGTGCGGCGTCGAGGTCACGCAGGCGAAGGTGCGCCGCGAGCGCCTCGGCCACATCGAGCTCGCCTCCCCCTGCTCCCACGTCTGGTTCTTCAAGGGCCTGCCCTCGCGCATCGGCCACCTGCTCGACATACCCTTGCGCGAGCTGGAGAAGGTTCTCTATTTCGAGTCCTACATCGTCATTGACCCCGGCGACGCGCCGGTCAAGGAGCGAGAGCTGCTCACGGACGAGCGCTTCCGCGAATTGACGCGCGACTTCCCCGGTCAGTTCGTCGCGCGCATGGGCGCCGAGGCGATCAAAGAGCTTCTGACGATGGTAAACATCGAGGAGCTGTCCCAGGAACTCCGCACGCGCATGAAGGAGGAGACCTCGCAGCAGAAGAAGCTGAAGTTCTCCAAGCGCCTGAAGGTCGTCACCTCGTTCCTCAAGTCGGGCAACCGCCCCGACTGGATGATCCTCGACGTTATCCCGGTCATCCCGCCCGAGCTTCGGCCCCTGGTGCCGCTCGACGGCGGGCGCTTCGCCACGTCGGACTTGAACGACCTCTACCGCCGCGTCATCAACCGCAACAACCGCCTGAAGAAGCTGATGGAGTTGCGCGCGCCCGAGGTCATTGTGCGCAACGAGAAGCGCATGCTCCAGGAGGCCGTTGACGCGCTGTTCGACAACGGCAGGCGTGGGAGGGTGCTTCGCGGCGTCAACAACCGCCCCTTGAAATCGCTCTCCGACACCCTGAAGGGCAAGCAGGGCCGCTTCCGCCAGAATCTTCTCGGCAAGCGCGTTGACTACTCGGGCCGCTCCGTCATCGTCGTCGGGCCGGAGCTGAAGCTACACCAGTGCGGCCTGCCGAAGAAGATGGCTTTGGAGCTGTTCAAGCCGTTCATCTATAACCAGCTCGAAAAGCAGGGCTACGCGGCGACGATTAAGCAGGCGCGCGAGATGGTTGACCGCCAGGAGCCGGTCGTCTGGGACATCCTCGAAGAGGTCATCCGCGAGCACCCGGTTCTTTTAAACCGCGCCCCGACTCTGCACCGCCTCGGCATACAGGCTTTCGAGCCGGTGCTCGTAGAGGGCAAGGCCATCAAGATTCACCCGCTCGTCTGCACGGCCTTCAACGCAGACTTCGACGGCGACCAGATGGCCGTCCACATCCCCCTCTCGCCGGAGGCGCAGATAGAGGCGGCCGTGCTGATGTTGGCTTCCAACAACATCCTCTCGCCCGCGAACGGCCAGCCCATCGCCGTCCCCAGCCAG
Organism: Pyrinomonadaceae bacterium; assembly: GCA_035627975.1. Classification (GTDB taxonomy): domain Bacteria; phylum Acidobacteriota; class Blastocatellia; order Pyrinomonadales; family Pyrinomonadaceae; genus QHXN01. The sequence continues at coordinate 1,858 of DASPKR010000514.1, forward strand.
GACATCGTTCTCGGCTGCTACTACCTGACGCGCGACCGCGCGGGCCTGAAGGGCGAGGGCCGGGTCTTCTCGTCCACCGACGAGGTTCTGCTCGCGCTTGACGCGAAGGAGGTGGAGACGCAGACGCCCATCAAGCTGCGCATCTCGGGCGACCTCATTGACCTGACGCAGGAGCACGACACGCAGGACGTTATGCGCGCCGCCGTGCAGGAGAACGTCCGCCGCGTCATCAACACCACGGTCGGCCGCGTCATCTTCAACGACCAGATAGCCGAGGGCCTGCCCTTCATCAACGGCACGCTCAAGAAGAAGGGCCTGCAGTCGCTCGTGAACTACACGCACCTGCGCCTCGGCCACGACATGACGGTCAAGATGCTCGACGACCTGAAAAACCTCGGGTTCCTCTACGCGACGAAGGCCGGCATCTCCATCGGCATAGACGACCTGGTCACGCCCGACGCCAAGCGCACGCTGGTCGGGCAGGCCGACCGCGACGTCATAGAGGTCGAGAAGCAGTACCGCGACGGCGTCATCACCAACGGCGAGCGCTACAACAAGGTCATCGCCATCTGGTCTGAGGTCACGGATCGCGTCGCCAAGGAGATGTTCCTAGCGATGGACGCGCGCGAGAAGGCCAACAACGAGCTGAACCCGATCCTCATCATGAGCGACTCGGGCGCGCGCGGCACCGCGCAGCAGATCCGCCAGCTCGCCGGGATGCGCGGACTGATGGCTAAGCCCTCGGGCGAGATCATCGAGACGCCTATCCGCTCGAACTTCCGCGAGGGCTTAAACGTCCTACAGTACTTCATCTCGACGCACGGCGCCCGCAAGGGTCTCGCCGACACGGCCCTGAAGACCGCCGACTCGGGCTACCTCACGCGCCGGCTCGTTGACGTGGCGCAGGACGTTATCATCAGTGAGCCCGACTGCGGAACGCTGAAGGGCATCTCGTCCACGGCCATCGTCGAGGGCGGCGAGGAGATCGAATCCTTGCGCGACCGCATCGTCGGCCGCACGGCGCTCGAGGACGTGATTGACCCCGTCGAGGGGCGCACCATCGTCGCCATGAACGAGGAGATTAACGAAGACCTCGCGGCCGAGATTCAGCGCTCGGGCGTCCAGCGCGTCCGCATCCGCTCGGTCTTGACCTGCGAGTCCCGGCGCGGCGTCTGCATCAAGTGTTACGGCCGCAACCTCGCCACCGGGAGGCCGGTGGACATTGGCGAGGCCGTCGGCGTCATCGCCGCGCAGTCAATCGGCGAGCCCGGCACGCAGCTCACCATGCGCACGTTCCACATAGGCGGCACGGCCCGCCTCGAGGAGTCCTCGAAGCACGAGGCGCGCATGGACGGCACGATCAAGTACATAGAGTTGAACGTGGTGAAGAACCGCCGCGGCGAGATAATCGCCATGAACCGCAACGGCGCGCTCATCATCCTCGACGAGCGCGGCCGCGAGGTGGCGCGCCACCAGATAGTTTACGGCGCGCACATACACGTCGAGAACGGCGCGCGCGTCAAGGAGGATCAGCTCCTCGCCACCTGGGACCCGTTCACCTTCGCCATCCTGACCGAGGTGGCCGGCACCGTGAAGTTCCAGGACTTGAAGGAGGGCGTCACGGTTGACGAGGAGGTGGACGAGGTCACGGGCCAGTCGCGCCTGGTCGTCAAGGACTCGCCCGACGAGAAGCGCCAGCCGCGGCTCGAAATCCGCTCGGGCTCGAACAAGGTTCTGAAGACCTACCAGATGCCCGTGCGGGCGAACCTCATGGCGCACGACGGCGCGGCCGTCGAGCCCGGCGACGTCATCGCCAAGATACCGCGCGAGACCACGAAGACGAAGGACATCACGGGCGGCCTGCCGCGCGTCGTCGAGCTCTTCGAGGCGCGCAAGCCCAGAGAGACTGCGGTGATGTCGGAGATAGACGGCACCGTGACGCTCGGCGCCATCTCGAAGGGCAAGCGCCGCCTGATTATTACGGGCGACGACGGCGAGCAGCGCGAGTACGACATCCCACGCGGCACGCACATCAACGTGCAGGAGGGCGACCGCGTGCGCGCTGGCGAGGCGCTGATGGACGGCCCCCTGAACCCTCACGACATACTGCGCGTGCTCGGCATGAACCGCCTCCAGGAGTACCTGACGAACGAGATTCAGGAGGTCTATCGCCTCCAGGGCGTCAACATCAACGACAAGCACATCGAGGTCATCGTCCGGCAGATGCTCCGCTGGGTGAAGATAACGGACGTGGGCGACACAGACTTCCTGCTCGACGAGCAGGTTGACCGCTTCCGCTTCGCCGACGAGAACGCGCGCGTCGTCGCAGACGGCGGCGAGCCGGCGAAGGCCGAGCCGCTTCTCCTCGGCATCACGAAGGCGTCGCTCTCGACCGACTCCTTCATCTCGGCGGCCTCCTTCCAGGAGACGACGAGGGTCTTGACCGAGGCGGCCATATCGGGGCGCGTTGACTACCTGCGCGGCCTCAAGGAGAACGTCATCATGGGCCGGCTGATACCGGCTGGGACGGGCATGGAGTTCTACCGCAACGTCCGCGTCGAGCGCGACACCACGGCCGAGCAGGCGCGGGAGGAGCAGGCGATTGAAAGCCTCTCCGACATCCTCGGCGGCGTCGAGCCCCCGCCCGTCCCAACCACCGTCCGACCCGTCCCCGCCACCGGCGACGGCGACGCGGAGGACGAAGCGGCGGACGAAGGCGACGACGAGTAACCCGCAAATACAACCTAAACAAACAGACCGGCGCAGGCTGAAGGGCCTCGCCGGTCTGTTTACGTTCCCCCGCGGGCGAGGAGCTGACCCTCGGGTTGCCCGTCATACACATCAGAAAGGTTTTGCTCGGCCGTATTGAGGTGGCCGTGGCTAATGTATTTTACGCGGACGGGACGAACTGGAAGTCGCGCCGCCTGATTAGGCGCGCATAAGAGACCGAACCCGCCGCCGAGCCTCCCCGGCCTGATGAGCGGGTTGCCGGCGCGCCGGGCGCAATATTTCGCCCGCGAGTGCGTTCAGTGTCGGGAGGCTCAACAGCCTACCGACACTGAAAACACAGGAGGTCGCATGAAAAGTCTGATGTCTTTCCTGTTGCTTGCCGCCTTCATGATGCTCGGCGCCGAGAACAGCTTCGCTTGCACGTGCGCGCCCGTAGGCGCCGCCGCCGAGGAGCTTGAGCGGGCCGCCGCCGTCTTCTCGGGTAAGGTCGTCGAGATAAAAAGGCATAAGCAGTCGGGCGATTTATTCGCCGAAGTCGAAGTTGTGTTCAGGGTGAAGAGGGCTTGGAAGGGGGCCGACGGAAGAACCGTCAG
>DASPKR010000515.1:0-2773 GCA_035627975.1 Pyrinomonadaceae bacterium
GACGAGCTCTTTGGGCGTCACGTCCTCCGCGGTGACGCGGTCGGGCGGCTGGAGTATGAGCGTGAAGTAGCCGCCGCGCTCGCCCCTGTGCGCGAGCACCGCGTCGGAGATGCGCCGGCCGGCCACGTCGTAGCGCAGCACGAAGTCCTTGTTCGGGATGGCCGTCAAATTCTTCAGGCGCACGCGCGCGGAGGCCGGCGTCGGCCGCTCGACTTCGATTTCGTGCGAGGCCGACCCCAGCCTCTCTATCGGCACCCCTGCGTCCAGGGAGACGCTTATCGAGATGTCGTGGCCGGTGCGTGTGCCGGCCGCGGCGACGTGGGGCGTGATGCGCGAGGCGTCGGGGACGCGGTCAGTGTCTGGAAGCCTTCCGCCGCCCGACTGCGGGCCGGCCGTCGCGTTGCCGGGGACATAGCGCGGGCCGACGACCGTGGGGAAGGAGAACTCGTACGTGCCGTCCTCGTACTTGAGCGTCTCTACGTAGCTGATGGTGACGGTGACGCGCTCGCCCGGCGAGATGTTCGCAACCGACTGAGTGAAGATGTTCGGGCGCTCCTGGTCGAGCAGGGCGGCGACCTGCCCGGCTGCGCGCGCCGCCTCATAGACGGCCTGCGCCTGCTCGCGCCGGAGAATCTTCCCGCGGACGGTTCGCTCGCCGACGCGCATAGTCATGTCGTCAACGGCCGCGGCCTGCGGCAGAGGGAACGTATAGACGGCCTCTATCTTGTCATCGAAGGGGTTCTCGAACTCCTGCGTGACGACGACGCGGGCGAGGAAGCCGGCCACGTCGGCGCGAACGTCCGTGCGCTTGAGGGGGCAGAGCCCGCGCGGCTTGCCGTCGGGGCCGACGGCCTGGAGCGAGCCCGGCGTCGAGGGCTCGGGCGGCGGCGCGGCCTTCTCGCCTGGCTCCTGCGCGCCGGCAGTCAGCGTGACGAGAGCGGCGGTGGCCGCTGCGAGGGTGATTACGATTAGAAATTTTCGGGCCGAGACTGAGAGCGGAGAGAGTCGCGAGCGCATACCTTCCTCCTGAGCATGCACGAGTGGTGAGACCGGCGCCGCGTGGGCGCCCGGCTGAAAGTGTGGGAGCTACGCCGTTAGAGAGCGGCGTCCAGAATTTTGGTTGTCCGAGCAGTTCGCGGGACGAAAAACAAGAGAGGGTTGATGACGGCGCCGCCGTCATCAACCCTCTGTCTCCCGAACTTAAATTCTTTATCGGGCTTGTACTATCTCGTAAGCGATGCGGAGGCGAAGCTCCGGGCCCGCGACTTCGTGGCGGACTTCGCGGGCGCGCAGGCGAAGCTCGCGGCCGGGCGGGGAGGGCAGCCGCACGCCCAACTGCTCTGCGCGGAGAATCTCGACGGGGTTCACGCGCGCGTCAATCGCGTCCTGCACGAGGCCAGTCAGCCCGCCGCCCATCATCGAAGGCACGTTCTTCAGCTTCACCTCGCGCACGGTCAGGCGCGCGAGGAGCGCCTGCCTCGACTGGTCGAACTCGAGGCGGAAGGACGTGTCGGCCCAACCCTCGAAGCTCACGCACCCCAGGAGCGCCGCCTCGTAAGTCCCCCGGAACGCGACGGGCGCGGCTATGGCGCCGTCGCGAAACTTAACGGAAGTCCGCACGCCGCCCGACTCTGGCACGAGGCGTATAACGTCGGCGCACTTCTTCCCCTCCCGCCCGCGCGAGAGCGGGAAGCTCGGCGGCTCCGGCTGCGCTGCGACCTCTTCGAGGACGGAGTTCAAAAACTGCTCGCTCAAGATCACGACGACCTCGCCCGCCGGCCTCACGCGCTCCTCGCCGGCCGGCGCGGCGAGCGTCGGCGCGCACGCGAGCCAGAGCGCGCACAAGAAAGCAAAGACCTTCGCTCTTTTCATAATCTCGGTTCAGAGCCCGCTGCGGACGATGTCGTGCAGGCGCAGGAGGCCGACGCAGCGGCCGCCCGGCTCGACGACGGGGAGGACTGAGATTTGGGAGGGGCGGTTCTCCATGAGCTGTAGCGCGGCGTGCGCGAGCATGTCGGGCGCGGCGACTACGGGCGAGCGCGTCATAAGGCCCTCGCCCGTGAGGCTCTCCAACCCCTTGAGCCCGGCGCGCTCAATCGCGCGGCGCACGTCGCCGTCCGTGATGATGCCCTCGAGGCGGCCCCCGGCGCCCACGACGTTCACGGCGCCCAGGCCCCCGCCGGTTATCGCCCGCAGCACTTCCAGCAGGCTCGCGCCGACCGGCACGGTCGGGTTATCGTCCCCGCCGTGCATGAGGTCTGAGACCTTGAGCGTCAGGCGCTTCCCCAAACGCCCGCCGGGGTGGTTGAGCGCGAAGTCTTCGGGCGTCAGACGCTTCACGCGCATCAGCGTCATGGCGAGCGCGTCGCCTATGGCGAGCGCGACGGTCGTGCTCGTCGTCGGCGCGAGGTTCAGCGGGCAGGCCTCCTGCTCGACCGAGGCGTCGAGCACCACGTCGGCGCGGCGCGCGAGCGTGGAGTCGGTGTTGCCGACTATGGCGACGACGGGCGCGCGGCGGTGTTGGAGGTATGGCAGCAGCTCGACTATCTCGGCCGTCTCGCCGCTGTTGCTGAGCACGACGACCACGTCGTCCGCCGCGACTAGCCCGATGCCGCCGTGCAGCGCGTCCGAGGGGTGCAGGAAGACCGAGACGGTACCCGTGCTCGTCAGCGTCGCGGCTATCTTCTGGGCGACGTTGCCGGACTTGCCCACGCCGACGAGCACGACCTTGCCGCGGCAGGCCGAGAGCAGCGAGACGGCTCGCTCGACCTCC
>DASPKR010000516.1:0-3299 GCA_035627975.1 Pyrinomonadaceae bacterium
CGGGCGGCCCCCCGTCCCAGTCGTCGGCCGCGGCCGCCGTCGGCCGCAAGAAAATCCCGCCGTCCGAGACGAACGCCGAGATTTTCTACTACAAGAAACAGATGGACGCGCACACGCCGATGGTCATCGTCCTGCTCGACGGCGAGGAGGTCGAAGGCACCATCGAGTGGTACGACCGCAACGCCCTGAAGGTCAATCGCAAGGGCGCGCCCAACATCATGCTGCTCAAGCACAACATCAAGTACATGTTTAAGGCCGAGGACCGCGAGGGCGGCGGCGATGACGGCGACGACGACTGACGCGCGCGGGCGCGCAGCGTCTTACGGGGCGCGCCCTCCCCAACGCGCGCGGCCGCTGCCGCAGGAAGCCCTCCACCTCCCGCCCTCACAGCGGTTCACGGCGTTTGGCTCGAATGACTGACGCTTCACCGAACTCTTACGGCGCGGCCTCGCCCGGCGAGGGGCGCGGCCGCCGCCCGCGCATCGGCATAACGATGGGCGACCCGGCCGGAATCGGCCCCGAGGTAGTCCTCAAGGCCGTGGCCGAGCCGGAGGTGCTGCGCGCGTGCTCGCCCGTCATCGTCGGCGACGCGCAGCTCCTCGCGCACACTGCGCGCACGCTCGACCTCCGTTGCGGCTACGACATCGTGCGCCGCGGCGAGCAGATCCCCGACGGCGACCGCGGTCCCGTCATATACCACCTCGACAACGTGAACGCTTCCATCGAGCCGGGCGTCGAGTCGGGCGTCGCGGGCCGCGCCGCCGCCGAGTACATCGAGGCGGCCGTAGAGCTCTGCGGCTCGGGCGACGTGGACGCTATCTCGACCGCCCCCATAAACAAGCGCGCCCTCTTCCTCGGCGGCTACAGCTTCCCCGGCCACACGGAGTTCCTCGCGCACCTCACGGGCGCGACTGAGTGCGCGATGGCCTTCGTGGCGTCGAACCTGCGGGTCGTGCTCATCTCGACGCATGTGCCGCTGGCCGAGGCGATAAGGCTGGTGGAGAAGGAGAGGATCGTGCGCGTCGTGCGACTGACCGACAGGGAACTCAAGCGCTGGGGCATCGCCGCGCCGCGCATCGCCGTCGCAGCCTTGAACCCGCACGGGGCCGAGGGCGGGCTGTTCGGCGTCGAGGAGGCGGCGGAGATAGTGCCGGCCGTGGAGGCTTGCCGCGCCGAGGGCGTTGACGCCGCCGGGCCTTACTCGGCCGACACGGTCTTCCTGCGCGCCTCGCGCGGCGAGTTCGACGCGGTCGTTTCGTGTTACCATGACCAGGCGATGATCCCGGTGAAGTGCCTCTCGTTCGGCGAGGCCGTCAACGTCACCCTGGGGCTGCCGTTCATACGCACGTCCGTGGATCACGGCACGGCCTTCGACATCGCGGGCCGCGGCGTGGCCGAGCACTCGAGCATGGTCGCCGCAATCATGCTCGCCGCGCGCCTCGCGCTGGCGGACGAGAGCGGCCGGGCCGTGGAGGTTTAGCGGAGGTTTTCATAAAGGTGTCTGCGCAGAACTCGCCCTCCCGCCGCATACTCGTCGCCGACGACGACCCGGCCATACTGCGGCTCGTGACGGCCATCGTGGAGAAGGAGGGTTACGAGGTCGTGCCGGCGCGCGACGGGCGCGAGGCTTACAAGCACTTGCAGTCCGGCAGCGACTTCGTGGCCTGCGTCTTCGACGTGATGATGCCGCACATACAGGGGCCGGAGCTCGTCCGCTACATGAAGACGGAGCGGCGGCTGATGAAAATCCCGGTGATGATGATGACGGCCGAGCAGAACCCCAAACTCTCCTCGGACAGCTTCGCCGCCGGCGCCGTCGTCTTCCTCCCCAAGCCCTTCACGACCTCCCAGCTACAGATCATGCTGCGGATGCTCATAAGCAAGTCGCCGGGCGGCCAGCAATAGAAGTCAAGGAGTAAAACCCGATGGGCAAGCCAGAACCGTCGGCGGTGCGGCGCGCGGCGCTGCTCTTCGTGCTCGCGGCCCTCTTCGCGCAAGTCGCGCCCGCGCAGTCGGGGCGGCGCAAGCCGGGCTCGCCGCCCGTCCCGGGCCAGACGACTGAGGCGAAGCCCGCCCCGACGCCAGCGAAGGCGACGGCCGTACTGGTCAGCTTCGCCGTCATGCAGTCGGACGACGTGATATTCGACTTCAGGATGAAGGACGGCGTCATCGGGAGTTTCGTCGAGCGGCTAGAGGGGTCGGCGGCCGTCGAGGTCAGGCGCGGCGGGCGCGGCAACCGCAAGGACGCGCACGACCTCGCGAAGAAGAGCGACGACGCGCACGTCATACTCTTCCAGATCGAAGAGGAGGGCGCGGGGATGGGCGGGGTCGGGCGCGCTGACGCCCGCCTACTGCTAATTAGAACCTACGTGTACGCGCCGAAGACGGGCGACCTTAAGTTCACCGACACCATCTACCAGCGGCCCTACCGCTCGACGACGGAGGTGGGCGGCGTGCGCGTCCCCGCCCCGAGCAAGCGCGTCGAGCGCTACCCGTCGCAGCGCGAGCTGGAGCAGGCCGGGCGCGACGCCGCCGACCGCCTGCTCTCGCGATTCGACATAACGCTCCCGCCCGAAAGATGAAGGCAGAGGCCAGAAGGCGGAAGGCGGAAGGCGGAAGGCAGTCAGGAGCCTCTCGGCGCGTCCTGACTGCCTTCTGCCTACTGCTTTCTGCCTTCTGTTTTCTTGCGGCGGCCGCCGCAGCGCAGAAGCGGCCGAAGCCGGCGCTCAAGGAGAGCGACGCACGTCGCGCCGTCGCCGAGGCGCGCGGGCTCGCCTTGAGGACTGGCGCCGTGCGCGTGCTCGAAGTCTCGGCGGCGGGCGCCGCGCCGGTGACGGTGAGGGCTGAGGTGACGCTGGGCCTGCGGCTCGCGAGGATAGCGGACGAGCGCGCAGGCGGGGGCTTTCTCGCGCCGAAACGCTGGCGCGCGGTCGAGCTTCGCGTGGGCGACCGCGAGTGGGAGGACTTCGACATACTTGCCGGGGCGCTCGGGGCCGAGCGCGTCGAGGCGGCGCGGCGCTCGGTCGAAGAGGCCGTCAAGGAGTTCGAGGCGAGAGTGGCCGCCGCAGGGAAGGGCGCGACGGTCGAGCCGCTCACGCGCGGCGCGCTCACGATAAAGCAGCTATCGGCGCTCGGCTCGTCGGCCGTGGCGGAGGTCTCGGTGGAGGCGACTTTCCGCCTGGAGAGGGGCGCGGGGCGTAGGTGGCAGGCGGCGGAAGTCTCCGTCGCGGGCGAGCCGGGCGTTGAGCTTGCGGCGCTAGCGGAGTCAATAAACACTCTCAAGGCGGCGCGCGCCCGCG
>DASPKR010000517.1:0-5247 GCA_035627975.1 Pyrinomonadaceae bacterium
GACGCGCTTCGTGCTGCGCAAGGCGCTGGAGGCGCACCTGCCGGCCATCGTCGTCGTCAACAAGATCGACCGCCAGGACGCCCGCCCGCAGGAGGTGGTCAACGAAATCTACGACCTCTTCATCGACCTCGACGCCAACGACGAGCAGATAGACTTCCCCGTCCTCTACGCCGTGGCGCGCGACGGCGTGGCGAAGAAGGAGCTCTCCGACGAGTCGCGCTCGCTGCGCCCGCTCTTCGAGGAGATAGTGCGCACCATCCCGCCGCCGCGCGAGCTGCGCGGGGACGCTTTGCAGCTCCTCGTCGCCAACCTCGACTACAACGAGTACGTCGGCCGCCTCGCCATCGGCCGCATCTTCTCCGGCGAGATCGCGGCCGGCGAGACGGTCTCGGTCGTCAAGCGCGACCGCTCGGCGCAGAAGGTGAAGATCAAGGAGCTTTACGCCTTCGAGGGGCTGAAGCGGCAGTCGGTCGAGCGCGCGCGCTTCGGCGAGATCGTCGCGCTCGCCGGCATCGAGGGCATCGAGATCGGCGAGACGGTCGCCGACGCCGACGACCCGAAGCCGCTGCCCGTCATCGCCGTTGACGAGCCGACCATCTCGATGATCTTCAGCGTCAACAACTCGCCCTTCGCCGGCACCGAGGGTAAGTACGTCACCTCGCGCCAGCTCAAGGAGCGCCTCGACCGCGAGGTGCTCGGCAACGTCGCCATCCGCGTCGAGGAGACCGACTCGCCCGACCAGTTCAAGGTGTCGGGGCGGGGCGAGTTGCAGCTTGCCATCCTCATCGAGATGATGCGGCGCGAGGGCTACGAGCTACAGGTCTCGAAGCCCGAAGTCATCACGCGCAAAGAGGAGGGGCGGCTCCTGGAGCCGATAGAATTGGTGGTGATTGACTGCCCCGAAGAGTTCATCGGCGTCGTCACGGAGGCGATGGGGCGGCGCAAAGGGCAGATGACGAAGATGGTCAACCACGGGACGGGGCGCGTCCGCCTGGAGTTCGAGACGCCCTCGCGCGGCCTCATCGGCTTCCGCGGCGAGTTCCTGACGGAGACGAAGGGGACGGGCCTCCTCAACACGATATTCCTGCGCTGGGGCGACTGGCTCGGGCCTATGCGCGGGCGCTCGACGGGCTCGCTCGTCGCGGATCGCGCGGGCGAGGCCACGACCTACGCGCTCTACAACCTTCAGGAGCGCGGGACGATGTTCATAAGGCCCGCGACGCGCGTCTATGAGGGGATGATCGTGGGCGAGAACGCGCGCTTCGTTGACCTGGACGTGAACATCGTGCGCGAGAAGAAGCTGACGAACATGCTGGCGTCCACGGCCGATGAGGCCATGCGGCTCGTCCCCGTCAAGGAGCTCTCGCTCGAACAGGCGCTCGAGTTCATAGCCGACGACGAGCTGGTCGAGGTCACGCCTAAATCAATACGCCTTCGCAAGCGCGCCCTGCGCGCCAACGAGCGGCCGAAGAAGAAGGAGTCCTGAGGAAGGGTCAGGGCGAATTGTATGGCTTAGGGGCGGACGGCTTTGTGGCCTCGGGCCGGGCTTTTTCGGCGTCGGGCTTGGTGTCGGGCGTAGGCCCCACGGCCGCGCCGCCGGGCGCGAGTGGCTTGGCGAGGGGCGGGAGCCAGACCTCTATGAGCCCCGGCCTTGCCGACTCGCCCCTCTTCAACACACGGACGTTCGCCACCCCCTGAGCGCCGAGGACGTCCGCGACCTTCTGCGCCGCGTCGCGGTCGCCGTCGAAGAAGTACCTCACCTGCGCGTCGTTCGGCACGCGCTGGAGCGCCTCGCTGCCGGGGACGATGTAGCCGAGCTGCTGGATGGCGCGGCCCGCCTGCGCCGCCCGCGTCTTCGGGTCTTTCTCGTAGTAGTGTATGAAGACGCGCGGTATCGTCTCGGCCACGACGGGGTTCGTCGTGAGCTTGTCGAGAATCTTCTTCTTCTCCTCGGGCGGCTTGTCGGCGAGCGCCTCGCTCAGGCCCGAGGTCAACTGCTTCTGGCTCTCTTCCTTCCTCCTGAGCACTTCGGCGAGCCTCGCCTCCTCGGCCCTGACCTCGGCGTTGAGCCTCTTGAGCTCGGCGTAGCGGGCCGACACGGCGTAGGACATGTAGGCGAGGAGCGCGATGCCGAGCGCGAGCGGGGCGAGGAGCGCGAGCAGCCACCTGCGAGCCGCGCGCCTGCGCTTTGACTCCATCTCGGCCAGCATCTGCGTGATGGCTAGCTGGCTGGGCCTGACCGTAGGCGGCTGCTCGGCGCTCATGATCTCATCATCCCCTTCCGCAGGAAGTCGAGCGCGAGCTTGACGTGCTCCCTCAGCTTCTCGGCGTCCCAGCGCTCGCAGCCGTCGAAGCGGCTCTTCATGAACTCGCAGGAGTCTATGGCCGCGTACTTCTCGCGCACCTTGTTCATGAGGACGTAGGAGAGGCCGAGCGAGACGAAGCCGACGAGCGCCATCACAGCCACGAGCGGGACGACGGCCGACTGGCCCTCGCGCGTGTCGAACAGGAGCCACGCGCCCATGATGAGGGCGAGGCCGAAGAGCGGGGTGGCGACGACCGCCGCGTAGGCCAGGGGCATCCCCCTGCGCTCGCGCCTGATGTGTATGTCGAAGATGGCGGCGTAGTCGCGGCAGTCGGAGTTTGCAGCGGGGGGCGCCGTCGTCGTTATCGCCGTCGCCGCCGCGTCGGTGACGGCCGCCGCAGTGGCCGGCGCTGGCTGCGGCCTCAGCCGCAGCTCGACGAGGTAGGCGATCGAAAGCAGTAGCTGCTCCTGTCTGGCCTTGTCCATGCCTATCAGCGGCGACTTGGGGTCGTTGACGGTCTGTAGTTCGGCCAGGCCCCCGATTGCCGAGAGCATGGCGGGGCTCAGGACGACGGCGAGTATTTGCGTGCCGCCGGCCGCGGCCGTCTTCAGGAGCGCGGGCAACTCCTCGGCGATGATGAAGTCGGAGGCGACGAAGTCCGCGCTGACGAGCAGTATGGCGACCTTGGCCTCTGCGAGCGCCGCGTGAATCTCCTCGCGCCAGCTCGAGCCCGGCACAATCCTCGTGTCGTCCCAGGCGTCGAGCGCGCCCTTGAGCGGCTTGAGGTGGACTTGCAGGCGCTCCAGCCACTCGCGGTCTCTGTGGCTGTAGCTGATGAAGACTTTGGGTCGCGCGCTCGTCGTGTCGGCCATAGTCTTGAGGCGGAAGCTCGGGGGGCGATCTTACTCGCTAGGCGGCGGGCATTATATGACAGGGCGGGGCGCGCGGCGCAAATTTTTACGCCCGCCCGCGCGCCGCTTGACAGCGCCGGGCGCCTGCCATAAGTTCGCGCGAAACGGATTCCTGCCGGCTTGAGGTGAGCGACGTGAACGAAAGGGCTTGCTGGAACTGCGGCCACATGCAGGAGTACCACACGATTGCGGGCGGGTGCTCTTTCGCGCGCGAGGGCGAGGGGCGCTGCGACTGCCCGCGCTACGAGGACAGCGAGTATTACGGCGAGCAGCGCAAGCGCGATACCTACACGCTCTCCGACCGGCGCCGCCTAACGCACAGGAGGCCGGGGCGCTGACGCCCTAAGCACTCCCGTTCGCCTCCCCGGCTTCGTCTTCGCCGGGGGGGGCGCCTGCCGCCTCGCCCTCGCCCTCCTCCGGCTTATAGACTTCGTAGCCGGTCGCGTCGTCGTAGTAGTAACGCCCACGCGACTCGCCCGCGGGTTCTGTTGTATCATCTCGCCGCTCGTTCACCGTTTCAGTCTCCCGAAAAAAAATCAGCGCACGGCCCGATTATACCGCCGGCACGCAAAGACCTACGTGGGGGTTCGTTTGATGCACGCACACACCCGCCGCCGCGCCGCAGCCGCGTGCGCGGTCGTCGTCTCGCTTCTACTCCACACGTCGCCCGCCTCCGCGCGGCGGCAGGCCCCGGCCAAAAAGTTCGAGCTTACGGTTGACAGCATCATGCGCGGGCCCGACCTCGTCGGCTACGAGCCCACGGGAGTCACCTGGTCGCAGGACAGCAGCCGCCTGTTCTTCCGCTGGAAGCGCGCGGGCGAGCCGCGCCTGAAAGAGTTCGACACCTACGTCGTAAACCGCGACGGCACAGGGCTGCGCAAACTTTCCGAGGAAGAAGCCCGGCGCACGGCGCCGCCCTCTTCGGGCGAGCTCTCGAAGGACAAGACGCTCACTGTCTTCACCGACGAGGGCGACCTGTTCCTCTACGACCACGCGAAGGGCGAGCGCAGGCAGGTGACGCGAACGGTCGAGGCCGAGACGAACCCTCACTTCACGCGCGACCAGAAGGGCATCTACTTCACGCGGCAGAACAACCTCTACGTTATGTCGCTCGACAGCGGTTCGCTCGAACAGCTCACGGACATACGCGCGGCCGCCGCGGGCGGCGACCCGCAGGCCCGCGCCGCGGGCGGGGGCGCCGCGGTGACGGGCGGCGCCGGCGTCCAGTTGAGCGCTTCCGTCGGCCCGCAACGCGGCGCGAGCGAGAGCCAGGAGGTCCTGCGCAGGGAGGAGCGCCGGCTGCTCGAAGCCGTGCGCGAGCGCGCCGAGAACCGGGAGGAGCAGGAGCGCCGACGCCGCGAGCGCAACAAGCGCCGCCCCTTCAGCCTCCCCGCGGGCCAGTCGGTCGCGAACCTCATGCTCTCGCCCGACGGCGCCAACGTCATCGCCGCCGTCACGGAGTCGGCCCAGGGCTCGAAGAGCACCATCGTCCCGAACTACGTCACAGAGTCGGCCTACACGGAAGACATACCCTCGCGCACGAAGGTCGGCGACACGCAGGGGCGCTCACGGCTCGGGCTAGTGTCGGTCGAGACGGGCGAGGTCAAGTGGGTTGACCACGGCCAGCGCGTCGAAGTCGCCCCGCGCGTACAGTCGCGCACGGAGCAGAACGCGACAGAGCAGGCGGCCCGCGAGCGCGGCGTCGAGGCGGAAGCCCAGCAGCAATCTCAACAGCAGGGCCAGCAGGCGACTTCTCCGCCGCCCACGCAGGCGCAGCAACAGCAGGGCAGGCAGCAGACCGAAGCGGCGCGCGCCGACGTGCGCGACCGCGACGTGCAGCTCTTCCAGATACAGTGGTCTGAAGACGGCACGCGCGCCGCGCTGCTCGCCCGCGCGGCCGACAACAAAGACCGCTGGGTCTTGTCGCTCGACCCCGCTACGGGCAAGACGCGCGCCCTCGCGCGCGTCCATGACGACGCGTGGGTGGGCGGCCCCGGCGCCTTCACACTGGGCTGGCTCGCCGACAACCG
>DASPKR010000518.1:0-8478 GCA_035627975.1 Pyrinomonadaceae bacterium
GCGTTCGGGGAGCCTGAGGCAGTCGCTCCGCCACGCGCGCTCGTTCCTCGAGCGCGGCTACACCGCCCTCATCTTCCCCGAAGGCACGCGCTCGATGACGGGGCAGATGGCAGAGTTCAAGTCGGGCTTCGCCTACCTCGCGCTCTCGACGCGCACGGGGATTCTGCCCATCTACCTGCACGGCACATACGAGGCGTTCCCGAAGGGCTCGAACATCATCCGCAGCCGTGACGTGGGCGCGCGCATCGGCCGCTTCCTCCCGCCCGAGGAGTTAGAGGAGCTCGCGAAGGGGGTGCCGAAGTCGGAGGCTTACCGCCTCATCGCCGCGCTCGTCCGCCACGAGATCGAGAACCTGCGCGACGGCACCCGCCACGCCTTCGACGCCGGCGGCCTCCGACGCCGCTGGAAGGCCGAGCGGCGTCACGCCGCAGCGGGCGACGCGCACGAAGAGACAGAGCTTGCCACTACGGGCGACTGAGACTTCCTATGCCGACTAAGCGGGCGCCGCGTAAAGCCGCGGCAGCGAAAGGCGCCACGAAAAAGGGCGCCGCGAAGACGACGGCGCTCGCGCGCAGGGCGCAGCCCGTGACGCTCGTGACGGGCGGGACTGGCTTCCTCGGCTCGCACCTCGTCAGGCTCTTAGTCGCCGAGGGCGTGAAGAACGTCAGGGTGCTGAGCACGTCGGCTCCCGCGTGGTTGGAAGAGCTCGGCGTCGAGTCGGTGCGGGGCTCCGTGACTTCGCCGGAGGACTTGGCGCGGGCGGTCGAGGGAGTCGGCGAGATTTACCACCTGGCGGGGCGGGTCGCGCGCTCCCGCGATGGCGCGCACGAGATGTACCGCCTCCACGTCGAAGGCACGCGCCTGCTGTGTGAGGCCGCCGCTCGCGCGGGCGTGCGCTCCGTCGTGCTCGCCTCGACGAGCGGCACCGTGGCCGTGACCGACACGGGCGACGTTGTGCCGGACGAGGACTGGCCCACGCCCGCCGACATCATCTCGCGCTGGGACTACTACGCGAGCAAGGTCTTTCAGGAGCGCGCCGCGCTCGAAAACTTCTCCGGCAGGAATCAGCGCCTCGTCATAATGAACCCGAGCCTCCTGCTCGGCCCCGGCGACGAGCGCCTGAGCTCAACGAAGGTCGTGCTCGACTTCATTGGCCGCAAGATCATGACGGTGCCGAAGGGGGGCCTGAGTTTCGTGGACGCGCGCGACGCGGCGCAGGCGTTCTACGCGGCGATGCGTGAGGGGCGCCACGGCGAGCGATACCTGCTCGGGGCCGTCAACTGGACGTTCGACAAGTTCTTCGGCCGGCTCGAACGACTGACCGGAGTTTCGGCGCCGTTCCTCTCCTTGCCTTCGCGGCTCGCGGTCGCCGGCTCGCGCGGCCTCGGCGCGCTCTACAAACACTGGAAGCTCGCACCGCCGGTCGAGCCGGTCGAGGTCGAGATGGCGGAATACTTCTGGTACGTGGACGCCTCGAAGGCCCGCCGCGAGTTGGGCTTCGCCCCGCGCGACCCGTCCGAAACGCTCCTCGACACGGTCAACTACGTCCGCGAGAACTTCCTCGGCGACTCCGCCTTCAAGAACGCCGGATGAACGCCCTCTCTGTTTAATCGGCCGGCGCACGCACGCTCAAAGCGGCGTGCAGAATCTCGAACGTCGCGGGCAGGCGGCCGACCAGCTCGCCGTCAACTTCGAGCTTAACCTCTTCCCCGCCGTCGGGCGCGGCCTCGACGCGACGCGCGCGCGCGTGGCGGACTTGCTGCATGCCGAGGTGCGTGCCGAGATAGACGCGGTAGGAGTTGGCGAGGATAGAGAGCGGGCTCATGTCGCCGATTGAGACCATGTCGAGCTCGCCGTCGTCGAGCCTGGCGAGGGGCGCGACTTTCATGCCGCCTCCGAAGTAGCGCGCGTTGGCGACGCAGAAGTTGACAACCGTGAGCCGCGCCTCCGGCCCGCCGTCGAGCCGCACGCGCACGCGCGGCTTCTCGAACGCGAAGGTCGCCTGAAGCGCGGCGACGGCGAACGAGAGCCTCCCGCCGAGCACGCGCGCGCCGCCCGGCGCGAGCCAGGAGCCCTCCTTCACGCGCCTTATCACGTCGCCCCCCATCCCGAACGAAGCGACGTTAAGGAAGAACCTCGTCTCTTCACCGCCGCCCTCCGCGTGATAGGTGACGCGCCCGGCGTCCATGCGTCTCGTCTTCCCTTCGCGTAGCGCTCGTGCGGCCTCCGCCGGGCCTGCGGGCAGCCGCAGCGTGCGTCGGAAGTCGCCGCCCGTCCCGCTTGGCAGGACTGCAAACTCGGCGTCGGCGCCCGAGCGCAGTATCCCGTTCGCCACCTCCGAGGCCGTGCCGTCGCCGCCGCAGGCGATTATCAGTCGGCGGCCGGCGCGCGCTTCCCGTTCGGCTATCTCGGAGGCGTGGCCGGCGTGCTCCGTGAAGGCGCAGTTGAAGGGGCCGAAGTGGCGGCGCACGTCGCTCGCGGTGCCGGGCCACGCCTCGCGCGTCGAGCCGCCGGCCGAAGTCGGGTTGACGATGATGAGAGGCAGCACGTCCGTCAGTTTTTAAGCGGCTGGCTCGGGGCGGCGCCGAGCGCGGCCCGGCGCGCTTCGGGCGCGAGCGCTGCGCGATCCTGCTCGCCCAGCTCGGCTATCTTCGACATCACGTGGTCGGCAATCTCCTTGTAAGTCCTCACGGAGTCGCGGCGGTCGAAGTATTCGGAGAGGTCGAGCGGGGGGCCGAAGCGCACGCGCACCGCCTCGCCGCCGCGCCAGTTGCCGAGCACCTGCCGGGCGAGGTCGTTCCCCAAGCCGGCGATGAAGACGGGGACTACCTGCGGCCGCGCGTCCTTTATGAGCTTACCGACGCCGGGCTGCGGCCGGAGGTACGAGTAGGGGTCTGCGGACTTGTTGCGCGTGCCTTCGGGGTGGAAGCCTATGACGTTGCCGGCGCCCTCGCGGCAGAGCTGCGCGAGCAGCCGCATCGAGAACTTGTCGAACTCGCGCTTTTCAGTCAGGGGGTTCTCCCCGCCCGCGAAGAAGGGCGGGAACATTGACCACCAGCCCATCACGAAGTTGACGACCGGGCCCGCCCAGGAGTCGTAGAAGAAGCGGCCGCGCACGGGGAAGAAGAGGCGCTTGCGCCACCCCGTCCTCCTGAAGAGCACGGTCGAGACTACGTACATGTCGAAGAAGGAGCGGTGGTTGGCGACGAGCAGGAGCGGCCGCTCGTGCGAGACCGATTCGAGATGTTCGAGGCCGTGCGGTCGCAGGATGTTGTAGGTGGCCAGGTGAATCCATCCGGCGCCTATCGTGCGCTGGCAGAAAGTCCAGAAGCGCTTCCAGCGCCCGGCGTTCATCCTCCGCGCCAGCCTGAAGGCGAACCGCTCCTTGCGCGAGAGCACTGCCATCTCCTCGCGCGTCGGCGCGGGCCAATGCTCGCGCGCCCCGGCCTCGTCTCTCCCGCCATGCGTCATCCGTTAGACTCGCGTGGGAACAGGAACTTGAGCACTGGCCCGACCCGCTCGGCCCAGGCAAGCTCGTCGTGGCGGGCGCCCGCCGCCTCGAAGTATTTCAGGTCGCCGCCGAGCGACCAGCCGCGCGCGACGAGCGCGTCGCGCAAAAGCCCCGCGTCCTTGACGGCGTAGTCGCCCTCCTCGGTGCCTACGTCAATCCACACGCGCACGTTAGGCTTGGCCTCGAGCGTGCGAACCTTCCGGAGGATGATGCGCCTGTCCCACCAGATCGAGGGCGAGAGCACGGCGAGCTTGCCGAAGACGTGCGGGTACTTGATGCCGAGGTGGAGCGAGACCAGGCCGCCGAGGCTTGAGCCGCCCAGGCCCGTGTCCTCCGCGCCGGGCAGCGTGCGGTAGCGCTCGTCAATGAAGGGCTTCAGTTCCTCGACGAGGAAGCGGCCGTACAGGTCTGCCTGCCCGCCGATGCGCGTGCGCCCGTCCTGCGTCGGCGTGTACTCCTCTATGCGCCGCTCGCCGGCGTTGTAGATGCCCACGATTATGAGCGGCTCGACCGCCCCCGCGCCTATGAGCGCGTCGGCCGTCTCGCCCACGCGCCAGTGCTGGCCGTAGATGAAGGCGGTCGCGCCGTCAAAAAGATTCTGCCCGTCCTGCAAGTAGAGGACGGGGAAGCGGCGCGAGGTATCAGCGTCATAGCCGGGCGGCAGATAGACGATTACGTCCCTCTCCTTAGCCAGCAGCCCCGACGCGAAGCCGCCGTGCCGCTCGTACCTCCCTTCGGCCGCCTCCGGCCGCCCGGCCTCCGTGTTGTTGTTTAGTTCTCCGGCACCATCTCCGCGAGGCATGGTTCCCATCACAGTCATCATTATTGCTGTCGAATTAACTTCGGGCCGGCGTGCGGCCCAGACCATTTTACAACGAACGCGCGCCCGAGCGCCCTCCGCCGCGCGCCCTGTCAGCCGGCGTGGAGTTGGAGGTCTGTGCCGACGGCGTCGGCGATCTCGAGCGCGCGCTCGAGGCTCGGGTGTCGGACGATGAGGTAGCCGTCGCCTATGAGCGTCTGCTGCCAGTTCCGTCGCGGGGCGCCCGCGGGCAGGAGGTCAACGCAGACGATGTGCTCGCCGTAACGCTCGAAGAGGCGCGCGAGGCCCTCGACGTGCCTGACGCGGCCCTGCCCCTGCGCGCGCTTGAAGATGATGACGGCGTTGTGGCGGCGCTCGACCGGCTGAGTGAACCGGCCGTGGGCGACGGCCTCGGCCCAGCCGGTGAAGAGGTCTATGTCGCAGGCGTAGTTCATCACGTCAACGGAGCGCGCGCCGGGCGGCCGCGCCGCTATCTCGCCGAAGACGACCTCGCCGTCGGCCTTCCTGTACCACTCCATGTGCGTGAAGCCCGTTCGGAAGTTGAGCGCGCCGAGCACGGCCATCCCCATTTCGCGCCCGCCCGAAAGCTCGTCGGCCTCGGTATCGCGTAGCATCACTATCTGCGGGCTTATCCACTCGACAGTGCGCGCGACCAGAGGGCGCGGGCGATACCAGGAGATGCTGTGGAAGGCTACGCGACCGCCGACGCAGACGGTGTCGAACGTGTACTCCTCGCCCTCGACGAACTCCTCGACGTTGACTTCGTCCAGGTGGCCTATGCGCGAGAGCGCAGCTTCCAACGCCGCCTCATCATCAACCCTGTGTGTGTCGGCGGAGCCGGCGCCGGCGATGGGCTTGAGAATGACGGGGAAGCCAATGCGGCGCGCGGCGTCGCGGCAGCCTTCGGCGGTCGTGGCGAGCGCGTGGCGCGGCGTCCTAATGCCGGCCGCGCTCAGAACCTGCTTCATGCGGTCTTTGTTGCGGAAGGGGACGGCCTCCTCGTAAGTCATGCCCTCGGCCCCGAGCGCCTCGCGCAGCTTTGCGGCGAGGAGCACGCCCGGTTCCCAGAGGCACTCGACGCGCTCGACGCGGACGGGCGAGGCCCAGCGCCGCACGGCCTCGACGACCGCCGCCTCGTCAACCAGAGACTCTACGCGCAGGTAGCCGGCCAGGCTCTCGCGCGCGACCGCCGGCAAATCCTCTTCCGGCTGGTCGCCCACGCCCAGCACCCGCGCTCCCACGCGCGCGAGGCCACGCGTGAAGAGCGGCATTTCGGCCGGGTAGCCCGGCGCTATTAACACCACGTACATTTCGGCTCCCGGAAGCTCACCCCAGCTCGACCCGTATGAGCGAGACGAGGCGGTGGAGCGCGCGCTCGACCACGGCCGTCTCGGGGTGGCGCAAGATTACGTAGCCTTCGCCCTCGTAGGTTCCCGTCGGGGCTTGGCCCGCCTGCGGGAGCTGCACGTCCACGACCAGCTCGCCCAGCTCGCGCCCTGCCTGCTCCAACCCGTGGATTGCTTTAACCCGCCCGCTCCCCTGCCCTCGCAGGAAGGCGGCGCCCGCGGCGTAGCGACGCTCGGGCCTGCGGAACTCGTCGTAGATCATCACGCGCGCCCACTCGCGCAGGAAGTCGAAGTCGTGCGCGCGCGAGACGAGCGTAGTTATCTGCGCGCCGGGCGGGCGCGCGCCAACTTCGGAGATGGCGACGCTCCCGTCGCGGCGCCGGAACCACTCCATGTGGCTCATGCCCGACCCCATCCCGAGGGCTTCGAGCGTGCGGAACGCGGCGGCGCGTATGTCGTCGTAGCGCGCTTCGTCAATCTCGCGCGGCAGCACTATGCACCACTGCACCCAGGGGTTTCGGAGGACTTCGAGCGGCGTGGGGTAGTAGTGCGTGAGCGAGTGCCAGACGGGGCGGCCCCGGACGGTGACGGTCTCGAAAGAGTGCTCGTCGCCCGTGATGAACTCTTCGACCAGAACGGGCTGACCCGCGCCCGGCGGGGACAGGCGTAGCGCCTCGCGCATGGCGTCGTCGTTATCCACGCGGTAAGTGGCCTGCGAGCCGGCGCCGGCCGGGGGCTTCAGTATGAGCGGGTATCCGACCTCCGCGGCGAAGCGCCACGCGTCCCCTTCGGAGGCGGCGAGGCCGTAGCGCGCGCAAGGCACGCCCGCGGCGCGCAGCACGGCCTTCATGCGCGCCTTGTCGCGGAAGTTGCGCGCGGCCTCCGGCCCCATGCCCTCGACGCCCAACGCGGCGCGCGCGTCGGCGAGCGGGACTTGAAGCATTTCGTTCGCGCCGAACAGGCGGTGGATGGGGCCGAAGCGTGAGGAAAGTGCGTGCGCGGCGTGGGCGAGTTGACCCGCGTCGAATATGTCGTCCACGCGCCAGTGGGCGACGAACGCTTCGCGCAGGGCCGGCGGAGCCTTCTCCAAAGGCTCCTGGCTTATGGCGGCGAGGCGCACGCCTTCGAGACCGACCACGGCTTCCATGAAGCGCGCGGCGGTTTCGGAAAACCACGGGGCCGCGTAGATGACGAAGGGCATGCTGGTAAGGCGCTCCTCGGCCGCGGGGAGATTTAAGCCGCGCGGCCCCTTACCGGGATCGTTCGATCGCCCGTCATCTTACACCAACGGGCCGTCAGTCAATCGAGAAATACTTCGCCTCTTCGTGGTGTACTATGATGGCCGAGGTTGACTGCTCCGGCACTAGCTGGAACTCCTCCGACAGCTCGACGCCTATGCGCTCGGGCCAGAGCAGCTCGAAGAGCTTCGTCTGGTCTTCGAGGTTCGGGCAGGCCGGGTAGCCGAAGCTGAAACGCGAGCCCTGATAACCCTGGTGGAAGAGCTTCGTAAGCTCGGCGGCGTCGCGGCCGGCTATCCCTAGCTCTTCGCGCACGCGCTTGTGCCAGAGCTCTGCGAGGGCCTCGGCCGACTCGACCGAGAGGCCGTGGAAGTAGAGGTAGTCGGAGTAGTTGTCCGAGCGGAAAAGCTCCTGCGCGTAGTCGCTCGCGCGCCGCCCGACGGTGACTAGCTGGAAGGCGACAACGTCCACGCGGCCGCTGTCGCGCGGCGCGAAGAAGTCGGCCAGGCAGAGGCGCTTGCCCGAGGGCTGGCGCGGGAAGGTGAAGCGCGCGCTCTCCGTGCGGCCGTCTTCGTGGAAGACGACGAGGTCGTTGCCCTCGGAGTTGCAGGGGAAGTAGCCGTAAACTACGCGCGGCACGAGCAGCCCCTCGCGCTCGGAGCGCTCCTTCAACTCCTCATAGACCGGCCGAACCTTCTCTGCGACGAAGGTGCGGTACTCCTCCGCGCTTCGCTTCCCCTGCTTGAACTGCCACTGCCCCTTGAAGAGCGCGGTCTCGTTGACGAACCTGAAAACGTCGCCGAGCGGAACGTCTTCGACGACGCGGGAGCCGTAGAAGGGCGCGGCGGGGATTGGCGCGCTCGCGCTCACGTCCGAGCGGGCGGTGTGCGTCGTGTCGCCCGAAGCGGCGGCGCGTGCCGCGCGCGCGCGGGCGACGGGCTTGCTGACGCCGAGCTTCGCGTCCTCGCCGACAAGCTCTTCCGTCTGGTCGCCCGCCGCGGCGCCGTCGCCGCCCGCCCGGGCCGATGCCTCGGCGGCCGCCGCCGCGCCGGCCGCGCCCTTGAGCGCGTCCATGATGTGCAGGCCGTCGAATGCGTCGCGCGCGTAGAAGAGGCGGCCCGCGTAGAGCGACTTCAAGTCCTCCTCGACGTAGCGCCGCGTGAGCGCGGCCCCGCCGAGCACAACGGGGACGGTCAGCCCGCGCTCCGTCATCAGCTCCAGGTTCTCCTTCATTATGAGCGTGGACTTCACCAGCAGGCCCGACATGCCTATCGCGTCCGCCCCGTGCTCCTCGAAGGCGCGGAGGATGTTCTCGACCGGCTGCTTGATGCCGAGGTTGACGACGCGGTAGCCGTTGTTCGTCAGGATTATGTCAACGAGGTTCTTGCCGATGTCGTGCACGTCGCCCTTCACTGTGGCGAGCACCATAGTCCCCTTCGCCGTCGCCCCGCCCTTCTTCTCCATGAAGGGCTCGAGGAAGCGCACGGCCGCCTTCATCACCTCGGCCGACTGCAACACGAAGGGGAGCTGCATCTGGCCGCTGCCGAAGAGTTCGCCCACGGT
>DASPKR010000519.1:0-3682 GCA_035627975.1 Pyrinomonadaceae bacterium
ATCCCGACGAAGCGGTTCTCGACCAGGTCAACGCGCCCGACGCCGTGCTCTCCGCCCACGCGGTTAAGCTCCGCGAGCAACTCGACGGCGCCGAGCCTCCGGCCGTTCAAGCCTACCGGCGCGCCGCGCTCGAACTCGACGGTCACATATTCAGGCTCGGCGCGCGCCTGCTCGGGCGCCGCCGTCAACTGGAAAATGTCTGCGGGCGGCTCGGCCCAGGGGTCTTCGAGTATGCCGCCCTCGTAGGAGACATGCATGAGGTTGCGATCGGTCGAGTAGGGCCTCTCGGCCGTGGCCGTGACGGGTATGCCGTGCTCCTCGGCGTAGGCGATGAGGTCGCTGCGGCCCCGGAACTCCCACTCGCGCCACGGCGCCACGACCTTTATCTCGGGCTCGAGGGCGTAGTAGGTCAGCTCGAACCTAACCTGATCGTTGCCCTTCCCCGTCGCCCCGTGCGCGACGGCGTCGGCGCCCTCGCGTCTCGCTACCTCGATTTGCCTGCGCGCGATCACGGGGCGAGCGAGCGACGTGCCGAGCAGATAGACGCCCTCATAGACGGCGTTGGCCTTGACGGCGGGCCAGACGAACTCCTCGACGAACTCGCGCCGCAAGTCCTCGACGTAGAGCTTCGACGCGCCCGTCGCGAGCGCCTTCTCTTCGAGCCCCGCAAGCTCCTCGCCCTGCCCAACGTCTGCGCAGTAGCAGACGACCTCGCACTCGTAACGCTCGCGCAGCCAGCGCAGCATCACAGACGTGTCGAGCCCGCCCGAGTACGCCAGAACTATCTTCCTTATCTTCTCCGTCACGCCGTCTCCTTTACCTGCCTCTTACCCGAAAAGCTCCCAGACCTTCCTGATAACGGCGCGCTGCGCCTTGCGGTCGCGGGCGGCGATGAAGACCGTGTCCTCGCCCGCAATCGTCCCGACTATCTCGGCGACGGCGGCGCGGTCAATCTCGACGGCCACGGCCGAAGCCAGCCCCGGCTCGCACTTCGCGACGACGAGGCAGTCGCCCGCCGGCTCAAGCGCGAGAAGGCCGCGCGCCGCCGCGCCGTTCGTCGCCGCGGGGAGCGTGTAGTAGCCGTGCCGCTTGACGACGCCGAGCTCTTCCAGGTCGCGCGAGACGCTCGACTGAGCCGCGACTATCCCCGCGCGCGCGAGCCGCGCGGTCAACTCCTGCTGCGTGCCTATGCGCTCGGCACGTATCAGGCTCAGAATCTTGTCCTGCCGTTTAGACTTCTCCATAGGCGAATACTTATGCGCCGGTTTTGCATAAGTTGTGCATAGATGCATAAAATAGCAATATAGTTGTTCGCATGGCAAGTCGCGCCTTAAGTTTGCCGTCGTAGAAGGAGGGCGGGGTGAAAGGCATGAGCGAATCGGGAAAGCTTTGGGGCGGGCGTTTCGAGGGGCAGGCCGACGCGGGGTTTGCGCGCTTCAACCGCTCGTTCGGCTTCGACCGGAAACTGTTCGAGGCGGACGTGCGCGGGAGCCTCGCGCACTGCGAGGGGCTACGGCGCGCGGGCGTGCTCAGCGACGAGGAGGCCGCGCGCATAACCGAAGGCTTGCGGTCGCTCCTGCGGCGCGCGTCGGAAGAGGGCGAGGCGTTCTTCGACGACGAGGGGGCGGAGGACGTGCACTCCTTCATAGAGGCGCGGCTGGTGGAGCTTGCGGGCGACTCGGGGCGGAAGCTCCACACGGGCCGGAGCCGCAACGACCAGGTGGCGACGGCGATGCGGCTGTGGCTGCGCGCCGAGATTGACTCAGTCTCCGCGGCGCTGCGCGCGGCGCAGGGCGCGCTGCTCGATTTGGCCGAGGCTCACGAGGGCGCGGTGCTGCCCGGCTACACGCACATGCAACGCGCGCAACCCGTCTTGTGGGCTCACTGGTGCTTAGCTTACTTCGAGATGCTCGCGCGCGACAGCGAGCGCATGCGCGAGGTTCGCCGCCGCGTGAACGTCCTGCCGCTCGGAGCGGGGGCGCTCGCCGGGACGGGACACGCGGTGGCGCGCGAGGAGGTCGCCCGCGCGCTCGGCTTCGAGGGGGTGGCGCGCAACAGCCTTGACGCCGTTAGCGACCGCGACTTCTGCGTCGAGTTCGCCGCCGCCTCGTCGCTCGTCATGGCGCACCTGTCGCGCCTCGCGGAAGATTTGATACTTTACGCGACGACCGAGTTCGGCTTCGTCGAGTTGGGTGACGCAGTCGCCACGGGGTCGAGCCTCATGCCGCAGAAGAAGAACCCGGACGCGCTCGAGCTAGTGCGCGGGAAGGCGGGGCGCGTCTTCGGCCACACGTTGGCGCTGCTGACGGTGTTGAAGGGGCTGCCGCTCGCCTACAACAAGGACATGCAGGAGGACAAGGAGGCCGTCTTCGACGTGGCCGCGACGGTGCGCGCCTCGCTCGAAGTCACGGCGACGGTGCTCGGGAACGTGAGGCTGCGCGAAGGGCGCGCGCGCGACGCGGCAACGGTCGGCCACATGAACGCGACGGAGATGGCCGACTACCTTGTGCGCCGCGGGGTGCCTTTCCGCGAGGCGCACGCGTGCGTAGGCCGCATGGTGCTCTACGCCTCGGGCAAGGGGCTAGAGCTTCACGAACTGGAGCTCGAGGAGCTGCGCGGCTTCTCGCCTCTCGTCTCGGAGGACGTTTACGAGGCGCTCTCGCTAGAGAGCACGCTCTCCTCAAAGTCGCAGACGGGCGGCACCGCGCCCGAGCGCGTCGCCGAGGCGCTCGCGCACGCGCGCGCGTCTCTGGGCGAGGGCTAGCGTGCGCGGCGCCTGCGCCGGGGCGTGGGGCTCGGGGTCGGGGTGGCGGGCGGGACTATCTGGTCGGGAGTTATTCGCTCGCGGACGGAGTTGCGGCCTAAGTCCTCTATGCGGATTATGAAGATCGGCTTGACGGCGTTGCGCGCGGAGTCGAACGTCACGTCGCCCGTGACGCCGGGGAAGTCTCGGGTCGCGGCTAGCGCGTCGCGCACAGCCTGGCGGTCGAAGGAGCCGGCGCGGGCTGCGGCGTCGAGGAGTATTCGCGCCGCGTCGTAGGCGGTGGCGGCGAAGGCGTCGGGCGTCGAGGTGAAGAGGCGCCGGTAGTCTTCGACGAAGCGCACGGCGCGCGGGCTAGAGTCGTCGGCCGAGAAGTGGCTGGAGAAGAAATCGCCGGCCAGCGCCTCGCCTCCTATCTCGAAGAGGCGCGGCGAGTCCCAGCCGTCGCCGCCGACGAGCGGCGCGGTGATGCCTATCGAGCGCGCCTGCCGCGCCATCAGGCCCGCCTCGAGGTAGTAGCCGGGGATGAATATCACGTCGGGGCGCGCCAAGCCCACCTCCGCGAGCGGCACGGAGAAGTCCGCGGCGCCGGCCTGGTAAGGCTGCTCGGCGACTACCTCGCCGCCCTGGCGCGCGAACTCTTCGCGGATGATGTTCTTGAGGTTGACGGAGTAGGCTTGCGCGTCGTCGAAGAGCAGGGCCGCGCGCCGGGCGCCGAGCGTGCGCGCCGCGAACTGCGCGAGCGCCGCGCCCTGGAACGGGTCTGTGTAGCAGCTACGGAAGATGAAGTCGCCGACGGCCGTGACTTCCGGGCTGGTCGAAGAGGGCGTGAGCATCACGACGCGCTCGGCCTGCGCGACGGGCGCGGCCGCGAGCGAGCGCGAGCTGACTATCTCGCCGATGAGGGCGTGCGCCCGCGAC
>DASPKR010000520.1:0-16273 GCA_035627975.1 Pyrinomonadaceae bacterium
CGACCTGCGCCTCGGCGCCGGCTACAACTGGGCGGGCGCCTACGAGCCCTTCGGCACGAGCCTACAGCCGGGCCGCCGCGGCTTCTACTTCACCATCTCGTCGAAGCTCTCGAACCTCTTCGACCTCTTCGGCACCTCGAGCGCGCAGGGCGCGGCCGAGGGCGCCGGGCAGTCGCAGCAGCAAGAGCAGCCGGGCGACGGCAAGAAGCGTGAGGAGTGAATAGGACTTTGAGAAGGACGCCCCAACCCGTCTTGAAGTGTGAGGGCCGCGCCCGGCGGCGGGCGCCGCGCCCGCGCGCGACGAGGCCCGTCGTCACCGCGGCTCTCGCCGCCGTGCTCCTGCTCCTCGGGCTCGGGCTTCCGGGGCTCGTCCCCGTGCGCGAGGCCGAGGCGCAGAACGCGGGCGGCGGGGCGATGGAGCTGATACCCGCGGGGTCGCTCGTCATAGCTATGGACAACACGCGCCAGAACATCGGCGCGGCCTTCAACCTGAAGGCCTACGGCGTCGCCGTCCGGCTCCTGCACGCGGGCGTGCCCGTCAAGTGGGCCATACAGCCGGGCAAGGCGAAGGACGGCACGGACTTCACCGTCACCGCGCAGCGCATCTACCCCTCGGCCATCGGCGCGGCCTCGCAGAGCTTCAGCGGCGGCCCCTTCGTCGTCCACCGAGACTACGCCGTCCCCGCGAAGGCGGTAATCAGCGCCTACGCGACCACGAACAACGTCGCCGTCTATGAGACGACGGCCGACGTGACCGCGCCTATACGCCACACCCTGACGCACAAGCCGAAGGTCGCCGTCTTCGACGACGGCGGGAGCGCCGCCATCCACACGGCCTACCTCGTCGCGGCCGGCTTCACCTCCGGCACGCACTACGACGTCATCCCCGCCGCGACGCTCGTCACCGTCAACGCCGACGCATGCTTCACCATCGGCACCGAGCCGCACTGGGACGGCGCGGGCGGCACCGACCCGCAGGTCAACGCCATACGGCTGTTCGTGCAGTCGGGCGGCAACTTCCTCGCCGAGTGCGAGGGCATCTCGGCCTACGAGAACAACGCGACCTACGGCCGCTTCCAGACGACGACGGGCCTCGTTGACGGCGCCGGCAGCACGCCCTTCCAGTACCCGAGCCCCGACCTGCCCTACAGCCAGTTCGTCGGCGAGATGGCGAACGCGGGCGGCTCGATACGCGACTACGCGCCCGCGGCCGGCGGCGCCTACCGCGCCTCGACCGAGATACACGCGCGCAAGTCCACGGGCGGCCTGCGAGGCAGCGACGGCAGCTTGGCCGTGCGCGCCTCCGTCAGCCGACTGGCGGGCACCACGACGGGCGGCTTCGTCTTCTACCTCGGCGGCCACGAGTACACGACCGGCGACATCACCAACATCAACGGCATAAGGCTGTACATGAACGCCGTGATGACGCCTTCGGGGCGCCCCTCGAACTGCAACCTCACGGTCGTCCCGCGCACTATCGCCGGCACCATCTACGAGGACGTGAACGGCGACAGCCAGTTGGGCGACGCGGTCGGGCGCCCCGGTGTTGACGTGCGCCTCTACCAGGACGGGAACAACAACGGCCTGGTTGACGCCGCCGACACCTACCTCGCCGGCTCCGTGACCGACGCCGCCGGGCAGTACAGCTTCCAGGTCGCGCCGCAGGCGACGGGCAACAACTACCTCGTCGCCGTTGACTCGAAGGACGTGAGCCCTTCCGCCGGCCTCATCGGCGGCCGCGGCGACGCATGGGCCGAGCAGACCTACGGCGACGACCCGACGACCGCGGCCTTCGCGCTGGGCGCGCGCTTCGGCGGGCGCCAGTCGGGCGTGTCCGACAGCTTCAACCAGGCGAGCACGACGCCCGCCAACAACACCTACGAGCACCTCGCCCGCGTGGACGTATCCTCGGCCGACGTGACGAACGCCCACTTCGCCTTCAGCTTCAACGTCGTCACCAACACGCGCGCGGGCGACAACTCGGACGACGACGCTTTGAGCGCCACCCGCACCGTGCAGGGGTCGCTCCGGCAGTTCATACAGAACGCCAACGCCGTCGTCGGCGCCAACTACATGCGCTTCGTCCCGGCGGTCGCCGAGAACGCGGGCAGCTACTGGCGCGTGACCGTGACGGCGGCGCTCGCCGCGGTCGTTGACGCCTCGACCACCTTCGACGGCAGGGCCTACGACAGCTCGAACGGCACGTCAGTACGCGACACGAACGCGGGCTCTCTGGGCGCGGGCGGCACGGTCGGCGTGCAGGCGCTCGCGCTCCCGCAGGTTCAGCGCCCCGAGCTGGAAATCTTCGACAACGCCGGCATAGCCGTCGGCCTGGACTTGCAGGCGGCTAACTGCGCGGTGCGCCGCCTCGCCATCTACGGCTTCGGCACCCTCGCGAACAACGACGCGCACGCACAGGTGCGGGTCGGCAACGTCGCAGGGGCGCTCATCGAGGAGAACGTCATTGGCTCCGCGGCGACGGGCTTCGCAGACCCCGGCGCGGCCACGCGCTCGGTCGGCGACAACGTCCGCGTCGTGGGCGGCGACGGCGGCACCCTGCGGAACAACCTCGTGGGCTTCACCCAGGGCAAGGGCATACAGCTCGGCGGCGGCGCCAACGGCTGGCTCGTCGAGGGCAACGAGGTTCGCGGCAACGGCATAAACAACTCTAACCTCGACGGCATAGAAGTTGAGGGCGGCAGCAACACCGCCACGATCCGAGGCAACCTCTTCGCCGGCAACGAGGCCTGCGGCATAGACACGTACCAGTCCTCCGGCTCGAACACGGTCGAGAACAACACCGTCACCGGCAACGGCGTCGGGCCGAACGCGAACATCGAGTCGCCGGGCGTGCGCCTCTACGGCACGGGCAGCCTCGTCCGCCTCAACGTCATCGCCGCCAACTTCGGCGCTGGCGTCATGGTCAACTCCGCGTCGTCCGCTAACACCATCTCGCGCAACTCCGTCTATGCCAACGGCACCATCACGAACAAGGCCGGCGCCGCGGCGAGCAACCAGATAGGCATAGACCTGCTATCGGCGGCCGACTCGCAGACGACCGGCACCGCGCCCTTCGTCACGCGGAACGACTCGGGCGACGCCGACGCGGGCGCGAACGGCCTGCTCAACTTCCCGGTGCTCACGCTCGCGCGCCTCTCGAACGGCAACCTCGTGCTGCAAGGCTACGCGAGCCCCGGCGCCGCCATAGAGTTTTTCGTCGCTGCGCCCGACCCCTCCGGCTTCGGCGAGGGCCAGACTTACCTCCTGACCCTGACTGAGGGCTCGGCGGCCGATACCGACGCGACGACCGGCACCTACACGAGCCCGGTGAACGGCCTGAACGTGGGCACGGACACGACGAACCTCTTCACCTTCACGGTGCCGCTGCCGCCGGGCGTCGCCGTAGGCACGGTGCTGACGGCGACTGCCACGGTCTCGGGCAGCACGTCGGAGTTCAGCGGCAACGTCACCGTCTCGCTCGCGCCGCCCGAGGTCAGGCTCGTCAAGGCGTGCACCGCCCCGGCCGACTGCCTGCGCGTCGAGGGCCAGCCGCCCGGCACAGACCTGACCTACTCGATAGACTTCACGAACGTCGGCGGCTCCCCGGCGCAGGTATTCGTCATCAAAGACCCCATCCCGGCCAGCACGGACTTCAAGGTCGGCTCGGCGACGACGAACCTCGGCACGACGGGCATGACCGTCACGGTGGAATATTCCGAGGACAACGGCGCCAACTACAACTACACGCCCGCGAGCGGCGCGGGCGGCGCGCCCGCAGGCTACGACCGAAAGGTGACGCACGTGCGCTGGACGTTCGCGGGCGCGCTCCCGAGCGCCTCGCCCAACAACGCCGGCAGCGTCGGCCTCACCGTCCGAATACGGTAGGCCGGGACGACGTGATAAAGAGCTAAGGGGCGCGCCGAGACGACCGGCGCGCCCCTTAGCTCTTTCACCTTCATCGCGCCTCGGCTTGACAACGGGGGCGATTTCCATAAGATAGGGCGTGTTCGCGCTTGGCTGGTTTTGAGCAAGTGAAAGCGTCGAAGCCCTTACCCGAATTTCTTCCCGCTCTACTTCCCGAAAATAAGCCCGACAGTCACGAGAGCGAAGGGTAGCGACACTCCCGATTGAGTAAGGCGGCCGAACTGCCTGACAGCGGTCCCTCCCCGAAGTCTCACAAGCTCAACATCATTTTCGACAGTCAATTCGTTAAGTAGCCGTCGAACGCCCGTTCGACCGTCCCGGCTGGAGGCCCCGCCTAAGGGGCTTGCCGGCCGCCTCGCGGCGCCAACTCGTGCGCCGAACGGCCCTGCTGCCCCTTACCACCCTAAGGAGTCTTGTTCCCCCATGAGAAACGACACGTCCGTCCGACGCCTCTCAAGCGTCCTGCTCTCAACGCTCCTCCTGCTCTCGAACTTCGTCGCCATGCCGGCCGCGGCCCGAGCCGCCTCGCCGCAGCAGGCGCAGATAGTCTTAGACGGCTTCGTAAAGAACCAGTTCGGCGCGCCGGTCGCGGGCGCGCTCGTCACGCTCTCGGGCGACGCGGCCGGCCAGGTGACGACCGGCTCGGACGGCTACTACTCCTTCAACGTGCCTGCCGCCTGCGGCGTCGCCTACCAGCTAGCGGCCACCGTAAACGGCGTGCAGGCCGGCGGCGCGCGCTCCGTCAGCGGCTGCGTGCTCTCGAACTACCGCTTCGAGGACTTCATATACCAGGCCCCCTACAACATCACGCTCTCCGGCTACGTCCGCACCACGACGGGCGCCGGCGCCCGCGACGTGACCGTGAACCTGACGGGCGACTCGACGCAGACCACACAGACCGACCCGACGGGCTACTACTCCTTCAGCGTCCCCGCCGGGTGCCCGCGCACCTACGAGGTCGGCATCGTCCGCCTCGACGGCCTCACGGGCGGCAACCAGTCAATAAGCGGCTGCCTGACGGGCGACCACGTCTTCTCCGACTTCGTCTATAACCCGCCGCCGCCCGCGAACGGCAAGATAGCCTTCGTCAGCATGCGCACCGTCGGCCAAGAGATTTGGACGATGAACCCGGACGGCACGAATCAGGCGCGCGTCACGCTCATCTACGGCGTGACCGACCCTGCGTGGTCGCCCGACGGCGCCAAGTTCGCCTTCACCTACCACAACGACATACACGTCATCAACGCCGACGGCACGGGCCTCACCCAGCTCACCACGTTCGCCGAGGCGGACTTCCACCCCGAGTGGTCGCCCGACGGGACAAAGATAGCCTTCGCCCGCCGCGACAACTTCGGCAACGCGAACATATACGTGATGAACGCGGACGGCTCCGGCCAGACGCGCCTCACCGACAACCCCTACAACGACGCGCACCCGTCGTGGTCGCCCGACGGCACCAAAATAGCCTATTCGAGCGAGAACCCCGCGAACCTCCCGCTCACCTACTACGAGGTCTTCACCATCAACCCGGACGGGACGGGGCGCACGCGCGTAACCAACACGCAGACGCAGTTCCAGACCTCAAACGCCACGCAGCCCGACTGGTCGCCCGACGGGATGAAGATAGCCTTCGTCAGCAACAGGTCGAACACGGCGGGCGGCGGCAGCGAGCTGTACGTCGTGAACGCCGACGGCACCGGCGAGGTGCGCCTCACGAACAACACGGAGGACGACAGCACGCCCGAGTGGTCACCCGACGGCCAGAAGATAGCCTTCACGCGCTACATCAACAACAACAGCAGCACCCCCGAAATCTTCGTGATGAACGCCGACGGCACGGGGCAGCAGAACCTCTCGAACGACCCCGGCTACGACGCCCAGCCCACATGGCGCCGCGCCCCGGCCCCGACGCCTACGCCCACGCCAACGGCCACGCCCACGGCAACTCCTACGGCCACTCCTACGCCGACCGCGACCCCTACGGCCACGCCGACCGCTACTGCGACGCCGACGCCCACGCCCCAGTCGTGCCAGACGCAGAACTCGATAACGATGCTGCCGCCCCGCTGCGGCGCGGGGCTCGTGCAGAGTTCGTCTGTCTCCGGCGCGCTCTTCGAGAAGACCGAGGCGACGCGCGGTTCCTACTCATTCCACTCGATGATGAGCGCCGAGGCCATGCTCGGCGACGGCACCATCGAGTTCACGCTGCCGCAGCGCGGCACGGCCTACGTCGGCCTGACGGAGACCGAGCCCTGGTGCGGCTACGACTCGGTTGACTACCTCTTCCACGTGGACGCCAACTACGGCGGGCAGAGCGGCGGCATCTACTACGTGCGCGAGCACCAGTCGCCCGGCGCCCGCCCCGACTCCGGCAGCTTCAGGGCCACCGAGCACCCCCTCTTCCGCATCACGCGCACGGGCAACGTGGTGAGCTACTACGTCAACAACGCGCTCTACTGGGTGAGCGACAAGCAGTCCGGGGCGCCGCTCCGCCTCTACGTGCTGCTCTACGCGCCCAACACGCAGGTGCAGGTCTCGGAGTTCACGGCCTCGGGCGGCCTGAAGGTGCGCGGCACGGCGCCGCAGATGCAGGACGTGACGTGGCAGAACCTCGTCAACGTCACCGCCGACGGCAACTCGATAACGAAGACGAGCGGGGCGAGCGAGGGCTACGACGCCGGCGCCTCCTCCGCGCAGCAGATAACGCGCGACAACTCCTTCTACCGCTTCAAGCCGGCGCGGTCGAACGACTACATGCTGACGGCGCTGGCGGCCAGCGACCCGAACGCCAGCAGCCCCGTCGCCCCCGTCTCGCTCTACTTCTCCAACGGCTCGCTCTACAACTGGACGACCGGCCTCGGCGGAAGCCTCGGCACCTTCAACTCCGAGAGCGTCTTCGAGCTGGCCGTCCACAACGGGGCCGTTGACTACTACCGCCTCGACCCCTCGACCGGCGAGCGCACGCGCATCACCGGCCACGGCTTCAAGGTCAGCTTCCCGCTGCTCTTCGACACCTCGCTCCGCACGACGAACTCGGGCGTGCGCGACGTGCAGTTCGGCCAGTACCCCTACGTGTCGCCCTGCGAGGCCGACCCGACGCCGACCCCGACGCCCTCGCCGACCCCGACGCCCACGCCCTCGGGCGCGCGCGTCGGCAAGATAGTCTTCTCCAGCGTCCGCGACGAGAACTTCGAAATCTACATGATGAACGAGGACGGCTCCGCGCAGACGAACCTGACGAACCACCCCGACAACGACTACGACCCCGTGCTCTCGCCCGACGGGACGAAGATAGCTTTCGTCAGCACCCGCGACGGCATCACGCAGATTTACGCGATGAACTCGGACGGCACGGGCGTGGTGCGCCTGACCAACACCTCCTCGCACGACGACGGCCCCGTCTGGTCGCCCGACGGCGGCAAGATAGCCTTCGGCTCAGACCGCGACGGCAACTACGAAATCTACACGATGAACGCCGACGGCTCCGGCCAGACGCGCATGACCTTCACGGCCGACGCGACCGACACGGCGCCCTCCTGGTCGCCCGACGGCTCGAAGCTCGTCTTTTCGAGCTACGGCCCCGACGGGAGCGGCCTCTACGTTATGAACGCCGACGGCACAAGCCAGACGCGCATACACTTCGAGGGGCTCTCGGCGCTCGCGCTCTTCCCCGTCTGGTCGCCCGACGGCTCGAAGATTCTCTTCCAGAGCGACCGCGACTACTTCATCTA
Source organism: Pyrinomonadaceae bacterium (assembly GCA_035627975.1). Classification (GTDB taxonomy): domain Bacteria; phylum Acidobacteriota; class Blastocatellia; order Pyrinomonadales; family Pyrinomonadaceae; genus QHXN01. The sequence goes on from DASPKR010000520.1 coordinate 7,656, forward strand.
CGAGCTCTACACCATAAGCCCCGACGGCTCCGGCCTTACCCGCGTGACGAACAACGAGATGATCGAGCGGATGCCGGCGTGGTCGCCCGACGGCTCGCGGCTCGTCTTCTGGAGCTACGCCGAAGGCTTCTACGGCTCCGACATCTTCACGATGAACGCCGACGGGACGAACATAACGCAGCTCACCACGTCCTTCGGCGACGACCGCAACCCTTCGTGGGGCTCCGTCCCGGCGGCTCCTACGCCCGAGCCCACGGCCACGCCTACCGCGACGCCCACACCCGAGCCGACGCCCACGGCGACCCCGACGCCCGCGCCCGGCCCGAACGGCCGCATAGCCTTCGCCAGCTACCGCGACGGCAACAGCGAAATCTACACGATGAACCCGGACGGTACTGACGTTGTGCGGCTGACGAGCGACCCCGGCCTCGACGCAGACCCGACGTGGTCGCCCGACGGCCACAGGATTCTCTTCGTCAGCAGCCGCGGCGCGGACGGCAAGCGCCGCCTCTACACGATGTTCGCCGACGGCTCGAGCGTCACACAGTTGACGGCCACAGGCCAGTCTTACTTCCGGCCTTCCTGGTCGCCCGACGGCACCAGGATAGCCGTTTCAAGCGACGGCGACGGCACCTTCGACGTCGGCCCCAACGGCGTATTCGTCATGAACGCCGACGGGACGGGCGCGCGCCGCCTGACGAACTCTAACGACTACGACCCGACCTGGTCGCCCGACGGCTCGCAGATAGCCTTCCGCCGCGAGCTGATAACCGCCAACGCCGAAATCTTCGTGATGAACGCCGACGGCACTAACCTCGTCAACGTGACCAACACCTCGCAGCGCGAGGGCGACCCGTCGTGGTCGCCTGACGGCTCGCGCATAGCCTTCCGCGGCTTGGAGCAGTTCGGCCGAAACGCCGTCTTCACGATGAGCCCCGACGGCTCGAACCGCGCGCAGCTCACGGCCTTCTCGCAGGGCAACAACTACGCGCCCCGCTGGTCGCCCGACAGCGCGCGCCTCGTCTTCCAGAGCGACCGCGACGGCAACGCCGAGCTCTACACGATGAACGCCGACGGCTCGGCGCCGTCGCGCATAACCGTCAACGCGGCGGAGGATTCGAGCGCCTCGTGGCAGCGCGTGCCGACCACGCCCGCCCCGACGCCGACGCCCACGCCTACGGCGACGCCCACGCCCACACCTACGCCGTCGTTCACCCCGCCCGCGCGCGCCACCGGGAAGATTGCCTTCATGGCCGGCGGCAACGGCGAGGACATCTACACCGTCAACCCCGACGGGACGGGCCGAGCCCCGCTCATCAACGGCAACCCGCACGAGGAAGACCCCGCGTGGTCGCCCGACGGGAGCCGCATTGCCTATTCGAGCGTCCAGCGCGGCCGCTTCGAAATCTACACGGCGAAGGCCGACGGGACGGGGCAGACGCGCGTCTCCGACGGCTTCGAGATTTCCAACTCGAACGACGACTACCCGTCCTGGTCGCCCGACGGCTCGCGGATAGTCTTCGTCCGCAACCGCCAGCTCTGGACGGTCAGCTCCTCGGGCGGCGCCTCCACGAAGCTAAGCTCGGGGACGGATCAGGACGAGCAGCCCGCGTGGTCGCCCGACGGCTCGCGGGTAGTCTTCGTCCGCAACTGGTCGAGCGCGCAGGCGCAAATCTTCGTGATGGACGCCGACGGCACGAACCAGGTCAACCTCAGCAACTTCTTCGCCGGCCCGAACCGCTCGCCCGCGTGGTCGCCTGACGGCTCGAAGATAGCCTTCCAGCGCGGTAGCCACATCTGGGTGATGAACTCGGACGGCACTAACCAGGCGCAGCTCACGACGGTCGTTGACCAGCTCTACAGCAACTCGCACCCCGCGTGGTCGCCCGACGGGCGGAAGATAGCCTTCGAGAGCACGCAGAACGGCGTCTCCGGCATCTACGTCATCAACGCCGACGGCACGAACATGTCGTTCGTCACCGCGAACGGCTCGCACCCCTCCTGGCAGGGCGTGCCGCCGCTCTCTCTGACGAAGGAGGCGCAGCCCGCCGGCCCCGTCTCATCGGGCGGCGACTTCACCTACGTCATACGGCTCACGAACAAGCACACGCAGGCCGCGACGGGCGTCACGGTCTCCGACCCGCTCCCCGCGGGCACCACGCTCATACTCGCAGACCCGAGCCGCGGCTCCTGCGCGGGCGTCGCGCCCGGCGCCAACGGCACCGTCAACTGCACGCTGCCCGACCTCGCGCCCGGCGAGAGCGTCGAGGTCTCGATTGACGTGCGCGTCACCGCCCCCGGCGGCTCCACGCTAGAGAACACCGCCACGGCCCGCGGCACCTTCGCCGACTTCGGCGAGCAGACCGCTACGGCCACGGCTAGCACACAGGTCATCGAGCACAAGGCAGACCTCAACATCAACAAGTTCGGCTACTCCCAGGCCGAGCCCGGATGGGAGGCCGGCTACTGGCTCTACGCGCAGAACTTCGGCCCCGACACGGCGCGCGCCGTGACGATAACGGACACGCTGCCCGCGGGCGTCGTCTTCCGCTCCTACGACGCAACGCCCGGCGCGGTCTGCACGACCCCGGCCGTAGGCGAGGCGGGCACGGTCACATGCGACTTCGGCGACCTCGCCCTCTACCAGAACGTCTATCTCTCCATCTACGTCACCATCAACGCGCCCGGCGGCACCACGGTCTCGAACACGGCAACCATCGCCGGACAGACCACAGACCCCGAGGCGTCGAACAACTCCTCGACCGCACTGACGGAAGTCATAGCGCCGCCGCCACCGCCGCCCAACGACAACTTCGCCGACGCGCAGGAGATTACCGGCGCGGCCGGCTCCGCGTCGGGGACGAACGTGCGCGGCACGAAGGAGGCGGGCGAGCCCAACCACGCGGGCAACCCCGGCGGCTCGTCCGTCTGGTACAAGTGGCAGGCGCCCTCCACCGGCTACGTCGAGTTCACGACAGAGGGCAGCACGCCCGACACGCTGCTCGGCGTCTATACGGGCGACGGCCCAGCCTCCCTGACAGAGGTCGCCTCGAACGACGACCTCGCCATCATGACCTTCACCAGCCGCGCGCGCTTCCAGGCCACGGCCGGCACCGTCTATCACATAGCGGTTGACGGCCTGTGGGGCTGGCAAGGCCCCTTGGCCCTGGGCTGGGCGATGGGCGTGGGCGCGCCCACACCCACTCCGGCGCCGCCCTCCGGTGGGCTCATAGCCTTCGCGCGCTACCTGCGCGACGAGGGCCAGAGCGACATCTTCACGATGAAGGGCGACGGTACGAGCCAGACGCGCCTGACCTCGACGCCCGACGACGAGGACGAGCCCAAGTGGTCGCCCGACGGCACGAAGATAGTCTTCGCCAGCTACCGCCGCGACGGCGGCGGCTACGAACTGGCGCTGATGAACGCCGACGGCACCGGCCGTCGCGTGCTCGTCAGCAACTCGGGCTGGATAACCAGCCCCGAGTGGTCGCCCGACGGCTCGCGCATTGCCTTCACCATGTTCAACGGCGACCACGAAATCTACGCCGTGAACGCCGACGGCACGGGCCTCGTGCAGCTCACGGATAACGACATGGACGACCGGCGCCCGCGCTGGTCGCCCGACGGCACGAAGTTCGTCTTCAACGCCTACGACGCGGGCTTCTACAACCAGGTCTTCGTCATGAACGCCGACGGCACTAACCGGCAGCAGGTGACGAGCCACCAGTTCGGCGCGCACAGCGCCCGCTGGGTGCCCGGCACCGACCGCATCTCCTACTCGAGCTTCCCCGGCATACGCTCGGCCCGCGCCGACGGAACCGACGAGCGGCTCGTGATAGGCGAGCCGGAAGAGTACGTCTCCGACTTCAACTGGTCGCGCGACGGCTCGCGCGTAACATTCGACAGCTCCGGCCCCGACGGCGTACAGCGCCACTACGTCGCCAACGCCGACGGCACGGGCCGAGTGCTCCTGACCGAGGGCCTGGCATGGGGCATGGGCACGCAGTTCTCGCCCGACGGCTCGGTGATCACCTTCGACGGCAACATCAAGGGGCCGAGCCAGATTTACGCGGTCTGGTCGGGCGGCGCCAACCAGGCGAGCATCACGCCCGGCCCGGACGACAGCTACAGCCACGACTGGCGGCCCGTCAACCCGCCCGCGGGCGACACGCCCGCAGGCACTAACGTCACCGTCACGGAGAACGGTGCCTCGGTCACCTTCTCGAACGTCACGCAGGCGGGCGAGACGACCGTGACGCCGATTGACCCGAACTCGCTACAGGGCATACCCGGCGAGTACGTCATAAACGCCGACAGCCTGGCCTTCGAGATAACGACGACGGCGCAGTACGCCGGCCCGATCGTCATCGGCTTCCAGGTGCCGGGCGTCACGGACCCGGTAACGTTCAGCACGCTCCGAGTGCTGCACGGCGAGCCGCCGGCGCCGAACTTCGTTGACCGGACGATACTGGCGCCCGACTCGCCCTCGCACGACTTCGCGGCGAAGACGGTCTATGCGCGCGTCACGTCGCTCAGCCCGTTCGTCGTCACGCAGCTCTCCGACTCGGCCGCGCCGGAGATAACCATCGCGTCGCCCGCCGACGGCGCGACCTACCTTCTCAACCAGAGCGTGGCCGCAGGCTACACCTGCGCGGACGCGGGCTCCGGCGTCGCCACCTGCGCCGGCATGGTCGCCGACGGCGCGGCTCTAAACACGTCTTCGGTCGGCACGAAGACCTTCACCGTCAACGCGTCGGACGCGGCCGGGAACACCTCGACCAAGTCCGTAACTTACAAGGTCGCCTACGGCGCGCGCGCTCTCTTCGACGAGAACCAGGCGAACAGGAGCGGCAGCACAGTCCCCATCAGGCTGCAACTCGTTGACGCCTCTGGCGCTAACGTCTCGGCCTCGGGCATAACGGTCACGGCCACGGGCATCGTGCGCGTCTCCGACAACGCCGAGGGCTCGCTCGCAGACCCCGGCGACGCGAACCCCGACTTCAACTTCCGCTTCACGGGCGGCGAGTACCACTTCAACCTCAAGACGAGCGGCTACGCCACCGGCACTTACATCTTGAGCTTCAGGGCCGGCAACGACCCCACGGCTCACTCGGTGCAGTTCAAGGTGAGGTAGCAGCCCGACTGACTTAACAGGCGGGAGGGCCGCGGCGACGCTAGCTAGCGTCGCCGCGGCCCTCACTTTTGTGTGCTAGATTAGCGCCCATGGCCCAGGGCGACGCGAGGCGTTTGAGGGAGCTGACGGTCGGCGACGCGCGCCGCTTCGCCGTCTATGCGGCGGCTACGCTCGTGGCCGTCGCGCTCGTCGCCGCGATGCTGGGCCGCGTGGCGTCGGCGATCCTGCTCGGAGTGGTCGCGGGCGCGCTGCTAGTCCCCGTGCAGGAGTGGCTGGAACGGCGGCTGCGGGCGCGGGCCGGCAGCGCCCTCGTAACAATCGCGCTCATAATCCTCCCGCTCGCGGCGCTCGTCGGCTACGGCTGGCACGAACTGTCCGAGCACTCGCGCCACGTGACGGAGCACAAGGAGGAGATGGCCGACTCAATCAGCCGTTCGCTCTCGCGCTACGCCGGGGTCGGCTACGAGGAGACGCGCGCCGCGCTCGAGTCGGCCTTCGGCCGCGCGGTGCTGCGCTCGGCGAAGGCGGCCGAGGAGGTGCGCGAGGGCGCTGCCCTCCTCCTCGTCTCGGCCACGCTCTTCTTCTTCACGGTCTTTTACGTGCTGACGCGGCGGGCACGCCTCGCCTCCTACATAAAGCTTCGCATCCCCGGCGAGTTCCTCCCGCTCTACGAGCGCCTGGGCGTGAACGTGGGCGGCGCCCTGCGCGGCGTGCTCTGGGCCGTCTCCATTGACCAGGCCGCTAAGGCCCTGATCATCCTCGCGCTCAACTTCATCTTCGGGGTGCCGCTCGCTGTGGCGCTCGCGCTCGCCGCATTCCTCGTCGGCTTCTTCCCTCTACTCGGCGTGTGGGTCGTTTACGTGCCCGTCAGCATCTACCTGCTCGTTTTCCGCGACGACCCCGCGGCCGCCGCGATTTACTTCGGCGTGGGCGTGGCGATAACCATCGGCTCGTCGCTCTTCCTACGGCCGCTACTCGCGTCGAAGGGCGCCGAGGCATTTAACTTCTACTGGATGCTCGTGGGCCTCGTCGCCGGGGTCCACGCCTTCGGCATACCCGGCGTGGTCCTCGGCCCCGCCATCCTCGGGTTCGCTAAGGCCATCATGGACACCCTGGTCGGGGACGTTAAATACGAGACATCCCTCCTGAAGGAAGAGAGGCGGCAGCAGTCAGAACAGTCTGAGAGGACGGCGGCGGCCGATGCCTGACAGCAACCTTCTCAAGATAAGCGAAGAGGTCGGGGCTGCGCTCGGCGCGGGCCGTGCGGTCGTCGCGCTCGAGTCCACCGTAATCTCACACGGGCTGCCGCGGCCGCTGAATTTGGAGACTGCGCGGCGGCTCGAACAGTTGGTGCGCGAGGGAGGCGCCGTGCCTGCGACGGTGGCGGTGCTCGGCGGCAAGGTGCGTGTCGGCCTGTGTGACGAGGAACTTCGGCGGCTGGCCGGGGGCGAGGGCGTGCGAAAGGTGAGCGTGCGCGACCTGGCCGTGGCCGTCGCGCGCGGGTGGGACGGGGCGACGACCGTGGCCTCGACCGCGTGGGCGGCGCACAGGGCCGGGATACAGGTCTTCGCGACGGGCGGCATCGGCGGCGTCCACCGCGGCCCGCTCCCCGACGTTTCGGCCGACTTGCCCGAGCTTGCACGCACGCCGATTGCGGTCGTCTGCTCGGGCGCGAAGTCTGTGCTCGACCTGCCTGCGACGCGTGAGTGGCTTGAGACGCACGGCGTCACAATCGTCGGCTACGGCACGGACGAGATGCCTGCCTTCTACGAGCGACAAAGCGGCCTTCCGGCGGACGAGCGCGCCGACACGCCCGAGGAGGTCGCGGAGGTCGTGCGCGCGCGCGACGCGCTCGGCCTCTCGTCGGCCGTGCTAGTGACTGTCCCCGTGCCGCGCGAGTTCGAGGTTGACGCCGCGTTGATGAGAGAGGCGCTGGCCGAAGCCCTTCGGGAGGCCGAGGGGCGCGGCGTCGGCGGGCGCGAGTTGACTCCCTTCCTGCTCTCGCGCATGAGCCGCGGGAGCGGCGGCGCGACGCTCCGCGCCAACGCGGCCCTGCTTGAGAACAACGCGCGCGTCGCCGCCTCGGTCGCCGTCGCCCTCTCCCCGCCGCCCAAATTATGAGAACTTAGGCGCCGCGCTCGTCGTTCTTCTTGCTGGCCGCGCCCGGCGCCGGCCGCTGATAAGTCTCGGCAATCAAACGCAAGTAGAGGCGGGCCGGCCGGCGGCCCGCGGGAGAGGTCATCAATGAAGCGTCGTATTTTTTTCGCGGCCCTGCTCGTCGTCGCCGCGGCCTTCGCGGGCCGCTACTTCTCGCGCACGGGCGGCGACGGCGCGGGCGGCCGAGCCCCGATCAACACGCGCGAGAGCTACAAGCTCGAGCCCGGCGCGAGCGTCGAGGTTCGAGGCATCAACGGCCCCGTCGAGGTCACGACTTCCGAGACCGATACTGCCGTCCTGCAAGTGCTGCGCACGGGCGGGAGCCCGGACGGCCCGGTTCAGCAGGAAGTCGTGGTTGACTACTCGCCTTCGAGCCTCGTCGTGCGCGGCGAGGGCGGGAGCGACGGCTTCTGGCGGTGGGTGCACGGCGGCGGCCGGGAGCAGCTTGAAGTCAGGCTCGCGCTCCCGCGCAAGGTCGCGTTCACGGCGAAGGGCATAAACGGCCCGCTCGAAGTCGGAGAGATTGACGGGTCGGTCGAGGTCTTGAGCACGAACGGCAACGTCAGCGTCGAGCAGGCGCTGGGCCGCTCTGAGCTGAGGGGCGTAAACGGCAACGTCCACGTGGGCGTCGCGCGCCTCGGCGAGCAGGGGATGGAGGTGAAGGGCGTGAACGGCAACGTGGAGGTTCGGCTGGGCGCCGGGCTCGACGCCGACATCCACGTGCGCGGTCAGAACGGCAACGTCAGCTTTGATGTGCCGAACGCGTCGAAGCAGGAGCGCGAGGGGAGCTCCGAAGTTCGCGCGCGCGTGGGAGACGGCGGCGCCCCGATCACGGTCAGGGGCGGTAACGGCAACCTGACTTTCAAGTCTGACGTCACCGTCGGCCGCATCACGTTCGCGCCCGGCGCCGCCGAAGGCGACGGGGACATGCCGCCGCCCCCTCCCCCGCCGCCCGCGCCGATTAACTGAAGAAACGCCCAGAGAGACGGCCTGGCCCGAAGTCGTCCAAAAGTGAAGGCCCGCCGGAGATTCGCTTGAACCTCCGGCGGGCCTCACGATTTTCGGGCGACAGCGTCGGGCGCGGCTTTCCTCAGCCGCCGCGTGGCTTACTGAACTGTCGCGGGTAGCAGCGAGCCGCGGCGGTCTGTGGCGACGCCGCGTCCCTCCTCTATCATGCCTATCATTCCGTGGAAGTGTATTTCGCTGCCCGAGAGCACGAGCAGCACGTCGCCGGCGCGCACGTCCGGGTTCTCGACGCGGAAGCGCACGACCGTGGCGTTCCCGTTCTGCTGTTCGAGCGTCTCGAACTCGAAGGTGGCGGCGTCAA
>DASPKR010000521.1:0-4006 GCA_035627975.1 Pyrinomonadaceae bacterium
GGGACTTTCCAGTACCCTTCGCCGAACGAGTCGTCGCGCGCCTTCGTCGCGCGCGTGGCCGAAGAGGCGGGGCGCGAGCGCGGCACGCTCGTGATGCCCATGACGGAGCGCACGACGCTCCCGCTCTCCGAGCACCGCGACGAAATCTCCGCCGCGGGCGGGCGCATGGTCTTGCCGCCGCACGCAACGGTGCTTCGCGCCTTCGACAAGGCCGAGACGACTAAGCTCGCCGCCTCGCTCGGCGTCGAGGTGCCGCAGACCGCCGCGGTCGAGGGCGCGGCCGACGCGCGCCGGCTCGCCGGCTCGCTCACTTACCCGGTCGTCCTGAAGGCGCGCGCATCCGAAGAACTGACGCCCGGAGGGGGCGTGCGCACGACGGGCGCGCCGCTCTACGCGCGCGGCCCGGAAGAGTTCCTCGCCGCATTCGAGACCTTGAGCGCGCGCGCTTCCTCGGTGCTCGCGCAGGAGTACGTCGAGGGCGCGGGCGCGGGCTACTTCGCCTTGATGCGAGAAGGCGAGCCGCGCGCGGAGTTCGCGCACAGGCGACTGCGCGACGTTCGGCCGACGGGCTCGGGCAGCTCCCTGCGCGTAAGCGCTCGCGCCGACGGGCGAGTGCGCGACGCGGCCTTGAGCATCCTTCGCGCGCTCGGCTGGCACGGCGTCGCGATGGTCGAGTTCCGCGTGAGGGCGGACGGCACGCCCGTCTTCATGGAGGTCAACGGCCGCTTCTGGAATTCGCTCGCGCTCGCCGTCCACGCGGGCGCGGACTTCCCGCGCCTGCTCGCGGAGATGGCCGAGCGCGGCGACGTGGAAGCACCTCCGCCCTACCGCGAGGGCGTCCGCTGCCGCTGGCTTTTGGGCGACGCACGGCACCTCCTGGAAGTTTTGAGGGGCGCGCCGCGCGGCTACGCGGGCTCGTTCCCCGGCCGCGCCGCGACGCTCTCGGCTTTCCTGAAACCCGTGCGCGGCACCTTCCACGACAACTTCAGTCTGTCCGACCCGCTGCCCGAGGTAGGCGACTGGCTCGACTTCACCTTCAGAAAACTCCCGGCCCGTGCGCGCGCGCGCGCGGCCGCGCGAAGGGATTTGCATGCTCAAGGGAGCCATTCACACGCATAGCACCTACTCGGACGGCGACCTCACGCTCGGCGAGCTTCGCGAGGCGTTCGTCGCCGAGGGGTGCAGGTTCGCGATGATGACCGACCACGCCGAGTATTTCGACGCGGCGCGGCTCCGCGACTACGTCTCCGAGTGCGAGTCGCTCTCGGACGACCGCTTCCTCTTCGTCGCGGGGCTCGAGTACGAGTGCGAGCACCGCATGCACCTCCTCGGCTACGGCGTGACCTCGCTCGCAGGCACCACCGACCCGCAGCGCGTCATCGAGCACATCAAGGGCGAAGGCGGCGTCTCCGTCATCGCCCACCCGATGAACTCGATGTTCGATTGGATCGAAACGTTCGACGCGCTGCCGGACGGCATAGAGACCTGGAACACGAAGTACGACGGGCAGTACGCCCCCCGTCCCGGCACCTTCCGGCTGCTCGCCCGCCTGCAAGAGCGCGCGCCGCGGATGCGCGCCTTCTACGGCATGGACCTGCACTGGAAGGATCAGCCCCGCGCCATCTTCAACCTCGTGCGCCGGGATGAGCCCGCGCGCGACGCGCTGCTCGAAGCCTTCCGCGGGGGCGACTACACGGGGCTCAAGGACGGCGCGGAGCTGCCCTCCGACGGGGCGCTTCCCGCCGACGTGCTCGCGCGCTACGGCGAGGTGAACGACCGCTACATGCGGAAGCAGCGGCTCTTCAGGAGCGTCAAGAAGTTCTCGGGCGCGGTAGGCCGTGGCTTGCCTGAGCCGGTCAAGGCGCGCATAAGAAGGATTTTCTCATGACGGGCGGCACGGTCTTCCTCATGTACCACGAGCTCGAGCGCGCGGGCCGCGAGCTTTGCGACTCCGGCCCCGGCTACGTGCGCTACGTTCTCGCCGAGGGGGACTTCCGCGCGCACCTGTCGCGCCTGCGAGACGCCGGCCTGCGCGGGATTTCGACGGGCGCCGCGCTCGCCGAAGGGTTCCCATCCGACTCCGTCGCCATCACCTTCGACGACGGCTGCGCCTCAGATTTGGAAATCGCCGCGCCGCTGCTCAGGGAGGCGGGCGCGGGGGCGACCTTCTACGTCGTCTCGGGCTTTCTGGGCCGGCGCGGCTACATGACGGCGAGCCAGGTTCGGGAGCTCTCCGACCTCGGCTTCGAGGTCGGCTCTCACTCCCACACGCACCGCTATCTCACGGACTTGGGCGCCGGGGATTTGCGGGGCGAACTTTCGGGCTCGAAGGCGAGGCTGGAAGATTCGACGGGCCGCGCCGTCGAGCACTTCTCCTGCCCCGGCGGCCGCTGGTCTCGCGCCGTCGCAGAAGCCGCGCGCGAGGCCGGCTACAAGTCCGTAGCCACCAGCCGCCCCGGCAGAAATGCGGCCGGCGCGCACCCCTTCGCGCTCTCGCGCGTGGCCGTGATGCGCGGCATGAGCGCCGATGGCTTCGCAGCCCTCTGCCGCGCCGAGGGCCTCCTGCGCCGACGCGCGCAGGAGCTGGCGCTCGGCGCCGCCAAGCGACTGCTCGGCAACTCCGCTTACGAGCGCCTGCGCGGCGCCGTCCTCGACTGACCCCTTCGGGCCTTCCCCGGCCGCGGCCGGGCTTTCACTGACGAAGACATTTATGAAACTGAGCATATTCGGTCTGGGCTACGTCGGCTGCGTCTCGGCCGCGTGTTTCGCCAAGGAGGGCCACGACGTTCTGGGCGTGGACGTGAACCCGTTGAAGGTCGAGATAATCAACTCGGGGCGCAGCCCCATCGTCGAGGCCGGCGTCGGCGAGCTGATCGGCGAGATGGTCAGGGAAGGGCGCCTGCGCGCCACGACCGACACGGCCGAGGCCGTGCGCGAGTCCGAAATCTCGCTCGTCTGCGTCGGCACGCCGTCGAACGCGAACGGCAGCCTCGACCTCACTTACGTTAAGCGCGTCTGCAAGGAGATAGGCGCGGCGCTCGAAGCGAAGGCGGGCCGCCACACCGTCGTCATACGCAGCACGATGCTGCCCGGCACCATCGAGTCGGTCGTCGTCCCCACGCTCGAAGTCTATTCGGGCAAGAAGGAGGGGCGCGACTTCGGCGTCTGCATTAACCCGGAGTTCCTGCGCGAGGGGAGCTCGCTGAAAGACTTTTACGCGCCGCCCTTCACGCTCATCGGCGCCGACGACGAGGACGTTGCCGCGCAGGTGCGCCGCCTCTACGGCCGCATAGACGCGCCCGTCTATGTCACGCCCGTCAAGGCGGCCGAGATGGTCAAGTACGCCTGCAACTGCTTCCACGCCCTGAAGGTCTCCTTCGCCAACGAGATCGGCAACGTCTGCAAGGGGCTCGGCATAGACAGCCACCGCGTCATGGAGGTCTTCTGCCAGGACACGAAGCTGAACCTGTCGCCCTACTATCTGAAGCCTGGCTTCGCCTTCGGCGGCTCCTGCCTCCCGAAGGACTTGCGCGCCTTGCAGTACAAGGCCAAAGAGCTGGACGTCGAGACGCCCGTCCTGCACGCTGCGCTCCAGAGCAACCGGCTTCAGGTCGAGCGCGCCGTCTCGATGGTGCTGGCGACGGGGAGCCGGCGCGTGGGCGTCTTAGGCTTCAGCTTCAAGGCGGGCACGGACGACCTGCGCGAGTCGCCGATGGTCTCGCTCATAGAGACTTTAATCGGCAAGGGTATGAAACTCTCCGTTTACGACCGCGACGTGAGCCTCGCGCGACTGTTCGGCGCCAACAAGGAGTACATCGAGCGCGAGATACCGCACATCTCGCAGTTGATGTGCGGGAGCGTCGAGGAGGTTCTAGAAAACTCCGACGTGATAGTCGTCGGCAACAAGTCCGAAGAGTTCCGCGCGGTGGACGGGAAGCTGCGCGCGGGCCAGGTCTTGATTGATCTCGTGCGCCTCTTCGACTCGCGCACGTCCGACGAGACCTAT
>DASPKR010000522.1:0-2748 GCA_035627975.1 Pyrinomonadaceae bacterium
AAGCCTGCCCGGCTTCAACCTTAAAGCGCATGGGCCTTCCGCACCAGAACTACAAGCAGCCCGAGGGCGGCCCGCTCACACGGAAGCGCAGGCGCGTGCGGCGGCAGATACTCGACAACCTCGCCACACACCTTCACATCAACAGCACTGACCGCCTGCGCATCATGCGCAACGGCGGGGGCGACGCGCTCGACGCGGTCATCGCCGCGCTTGGCGCGCTCCGCTCATGGCGCTCGACCGACCACCGCCACGTCGCGCGACACCCGCGCTACCCGCGCGAGGGGCGCCTCTACGTCTGACCCAGCCCGCGCGCAATTCTGTAGGAGACGGCGCCGCACGGCGTTTATAATCCCGGCATGGTGACGGAGAATCTGCCGCCGACTTTTAAGGGGAGACAGTACGAGATTCGCGCTCTGGGCCTGCGCGACTTCGCCGGCCTGCGCCGCGACGACGAACCGCTCGACCCCTTCGAGCTCGCCTACTTCGCACGCCTGATGGTGATAGACTTCAACGAGATAGAGGGCCTCTCCGAAGAGACGCGCGAGCACCTCCTGGGCGTCGGCGTTAACGACTGGTCGGGCGGCACGAGCTCGCGGGCGCTCCCCAACGGCTGGCGCCTCATCATCCTCAACCCCAGGCACGGCAAGGCGCGCAACAACGCGACGCTGATGGAGGAGGTCTGCCACGTCTTCCTCGGCCACAAGGCGAACCGGCTCTCCATCGTCGCGCAGAACAAGCAGGGCAAGACTGTGGCGCGCGACTACAACGAGGCCGACGAGGAGGCCGCCTACGCCGTCGGCGCCGCCGCGCTCGTCCCCTTCGCGGGGCTGCGCCGGCTGATGAAGCAGGGCAAGACTTCCATCGAGATAGCGCGCCACTTCAACGTGAGCCGCGAGCTCGTAGAGTACCGCCTGAAGGTCTGCCGCCTCTGGGCCGAGTACCGCGAGCGCCACCCGGAGGAGGACGCCGCGCGCGAGCAGCGGCGGAGGGCCTTTAGCGCCGCGGGCAACGGCAACCGGCAGCGGAGCCCCGGCTGACCCCGACCCGAGACATGCCCGACGACCCACCCGCCCCCGAAAAGCCCGCAGCACAAGAGCGCCTCCGCAGCCTCCGCGACGAGATCAGGCGGCGCATAGACTACCGCGCCTTCTTCCTGCGCTACTGCCCCGACGCGCGTCAGTCGGGCGCGCGCCTCCACTCGCTCTGCCCTATACCGTCGCACGCGCACAGCGGCAAGGGCCACCCGAGCCTCTCCGTTGACATACAGCAGGGCCTCTTCAACTGCTTCTCGCGCGGCGAGGGCGGCGACGCCTTCACCTTCTACGAGAAGATGCACGGCGTCTCGTTCGCTAGGGCCGTCCGCCAGATGGCGCGCGACTTGGGCATCACGGGGCGGGGGCGCCGGCAGCCTTCGCTCGCCTCGCGCGCCGAGCCGGACGCGGCCGGGCTCGAAGTCGTCGAGCCGCTCGACGCCGAGCGGACGGCCGAGGTGTGCGAGAAGTTCTTGCAGGTCTGCCGCTCGGAGGATCAGCTCGAAGGCGTGCGCTACCTCTCCCGGCGGGGCATAGACGCCGCGACCGCGCGGCGCGCGGGCGTCACCTACTTCCCGCGCCGCGCCTACCGGCGCGTGATGCGCCGCATGCGCGAGGCTTTCCCGGCCGAAGTGCTTCTGCGCAGCGGCCTCTTCAACCGGCGCGAGCACCTGACGTTCTACCGCCATCGTCTGCTCTTCCCCTTCGTCGTCGAGGGGCGGGCGATTTACCTTCAGGCGCGCACGACGGCGCCAGGCATCGAGCCGCGCTGGCACAACATGCGAGGCCCCGTCCCCGCGCTCTACAACGCCGCCGCGCTCGGAGAGCTTGAGAGCGGGGCCGTCGTCTATCTCGTCGAGGGATTCACCGACACGCTTACGCTCGCGGCGAACGGCTTCGCGGCCATCGGTTTAGTCGGCGCCGCCGGGCTCAAGGAGGAGTGGCTTGCGCCGCTCGGGCGCTTCCGCGTCGTCGCCGCGCTCGACCCGGACGCGGCAGGGCGCCGCGCCTCGGCGCGCTACGGCGAGATGTTCGCGCGCCGTGGCCTCCGGCTCGCCTCGGTTGAGCTTCCCTCGGACGTGAACGACTTCTTCCGCCACCACCCGGCCGCCTCGCTCGAGCTTCAACTGCTTACCGACGCGGCGCTGGAAGGCGCTGGTTAAAGACAAAAGACTGACTACCGGCCGCCGTTCCTTTATAATTTCTCCCGTATGGCCGACCAGTTGAAAAAGAGGTACGCGCCCGCGCCGGGGCTGACGGTGACGGACAAGCTGCGGATGCTTCTCGAGATAACTCGGAAGATAAGCCGCTCGCTCAACCTCGAAGAGGTTCTGGCGCAGGTGATGGATACGCTCGACTCGCTTTTGCCTTACGACGCCGCCGGTATCTACATCATCCGGCGCGACCCTCATATAAGCGAGGGCGGCACCTCCACGCTCGTCTTCCACGCAGAGGCCGTGCGCGGCTACGACATCGAAGAGCTGCTGGAGCTTCGCCTCAAGCTCGGCGAGGGCCTCATCGGCTACGTCGCGCAGACGGGCGAGGCCATCAACGTGCCGGACGTTCGCGCCGACCCGCGCTACGTGAACGCCCGCAAGGCGACGCGCTCCGAGATGGTCGCCCCCATCATCTCGAACGACGAGGTCATCGGCGTCTTCGACCTCGAATCGGACGAGCCCGACGCCTACACCGAGGACGACCGCGAGGTCTTGATGCT
>DASPKR010000523.1:0-8505 GCA_035627975.1 Pyrinomonadaceae bacterium
TTTGATCGAGACATTGTCCGGCGCGTAGGAGACGTTCTTGATCCGGGTCGGCGCGCGGTACCAGTGCAGGCGCTTGGCCTGCTCGGCCCCGAGCGCGGCCTGCGCGAAGGTGATGGGGACGGAGGCGTAAAGGTTGTTGCCCTGCCGCTCGAACACGTCGTGCTCCTTGACGTGTATGACGACGTAGAGGTCGCCCGTTGGGCCGCCCTGCGCGCCGGCCTCGCCCTCGCCCGCGAGCCGGAGGCGCGAGCCCGTCTCGACGCCCGCCGGGATTTTCACCTCCATCTGCTTCTCGCGCTCGACGCGGCCCGTGCCGCCGCACTCCTTGCATGGGTTGCGCACGATGCGGCCCGCCCCCCTGCACTGCCCGCACGTGCGCGCCACCGAGAAGAAGCCCTGCTGGTAGCGAACCTGGCCCGCGCCGCTGCACGTCGGGCAGCTCTCGGGCTGCGTGCCTTGCGCGGCGCCCGAACCCTTGCACGCCTCGCACGCCTCGAGGCGCGGTATGCGTAGCTGCGCCGTCATCCCCGCGGCCGCCTCTTCCAGAGTCAGCTCGAGGTCGTAACGGAGGTCTGCGCCGCGCTGTGCGGCGCTGCGGCGCCCGCCGGCAGAGCGGCCGCCGAACACCTCGCCGAAGCCGAAGAGGTCGCCGAGTATGTCCTCTATGCCGCCGAAGCCGGCCGCGCCTCCCCAGCCGCCCGCGGCCGCGCCGCCCGACACCCCGGCGTGGCCGAAGCGGTCGTAGCGGGCGCGCTGCTCTGCGTCCGAGAGCACGGAGTAGGCCTCGGCCGCCTCCTTGAACTTCTCCTCGGCGGCCTTGTCGCCCGGGTTCTTGTCCGGGTGGTAGCGGACGGCAAGCTTCCTGTAGGCGCTCTTGATTTCCGTCTCGCTGGCGCCACGCGCGACGCCCAGCACTTCGTAGTAGTCTCGTTTACTCATTGCCTAAAAAGTTAAAGTGACGGGTGACAAGTTAAAGGTGAATTTTAACTTGCCGCCCGCCACTTGTCACTCGCGGCTAATTTTAGAACCTCTCGAAGTCCCCGCCTCCCGCGCGCGCGTCTGCCACGGGGTTGAGCATCGCCATCGCGAGCTGCGAAGCCAGCCGCTCGACCCTCTGTAGGGCCTCCCGTATCTCCTCGGCGTCCTCGCACTCGGAGAGATCGTCGCACTCGGAGAGCGTGTTCTGGGCGGCGGTGCGCTCGTCGGGCGAGAGCGAGTTGCCGAACTCGCGAAGCGTCCGCTGCGTGTTGCGCGCGAGGCTTTCGAGCTTCGAGCGCAGGGCGATTATCTCCCTGACGCGGCGGTCGGCGTCGGCCGAGCGCTCGGCCTCGACTATCATGCGCTCGATCTCGTCCGAGGAGAGACCGGAAGTCGGCGTGACCTTCATCTGCTGCTTCCGGCCGCTCGACTTGTCCTGCGCCGACACGTTCAGGATGCCGTTGGCGTCCACCTCGAACGTGACCTCGATCTGCGGCGCGCCGCGCGGCGCGGGCGGGATGCCGACCAGCTCGAACTTGCCGAGGCTGCGGTTGCCGCCCGCAATCTCGCGCTCGCCCTGAAGGACGTGAATCTCGACGGACGACTGGTTGTCAACGACCGTCGTGAAGGTCTGGCCCTGCCGCAGCGGTATGGTCGAGTTGCGCTCGATGAGCTTGTGGAAGAGCCCGCCGCGCGTCTCAAGCCCCAAACTCAACGGGAGCACGTCGAGGAGCACGATGTCTTTCACGTCGCCCGTAAGCACGCCGCCCTGTATGGCGGCGCCCATCGCGACTACCTCGTCCGGGTTTATCTCGGCCGAGGGCTCCTTGCCGAATATCTCGCGCACGGTGCGCGCGATGATGGGCGAGCGCGTCTGCCCGCCGACGAGCAGAACCTTGTCCACGTCCTTCGGCTGGAGCTTCGCGTCCCAGAGGGCCTTCTGGCACGGCTCGACGGTCTTCTCGACTAGGTCGCTCACGAGGTTCTCGAAGACCTCGCGCGTGAGAGTCTTGCTGAAGTGCTTCGGCCCCGAGGCGTCCGCCGCGATGAAGGGCAGGTTGATGTTCGTCTCGGTGAGCGAGGAGAGGTCGCACTTGGCGCGCTCGGCCGCCTCTTTGAGGCGCTGGAGGGCTAGTCGGTCGCCGCGCAGGTCAATGCCCGTCTCTTCGCGGAACTGCTCGACCATCCAGCCGATGATGCGCTCGTCGAAGTCCTCGCCGCCGAGGAAGGTGTTGCCGGAAGTTGCGAGCACCTCATAGACGCCGTCGTTGATCTCCAGGAGCGAGATGTCGAAGGTGCCGCCGCCGAGGTCATAGACGGCGATGCGCTCGTTCTCGCCGCGGCCGAGCCCGTAGGCCAGCGCGGCCGCCGTCGGCTCGTTTATGATGCGCTCGACCCGCAGGCCCGCGATGCGCCCCGCGTCCTTCGTGGCCTGCCGCTGCGTGTCGTCGAAGTAGGCGGGGACGGTGACGATGGCCTCCGTGACCGGCTCTCCGAGGAAGTCTTCGGCCGCGGCCTTCAGGCGCTGGAGCACGATGCCGGAGATTTCCTGCGGGCTATAGACGCGCCCCTGAACCTGTATGCGCGCGTCGCCGTTTGCGGCCTCGGTTATCTCGAACGGCGCGGTCTCCCGCGCGCGCACGACCTCGTCCTCGGCGTACTTGCGCCCGATCAGGCGCTTGACGGCATAGACGGTGTTCGCGGCGTTCGTGACGGCCTGCCGCTTAGCGATCTGGCCCACAAGGCGCTCGCCCTTGTCGGTGAAGCCGACGACAGTGGGCGTCGTGCGCCCGCCTTCCTTGTTCGGGACTATCTGCACGGCGCCGCCTTCGAGCACGGCGACGCAACAGTTCGTCGTTCCGAGATCAATGCCTACAACTTTTCCCATAGCATTTTTACCGCGGTGGAGGTTTGAAGAGAGTGGGGTTTGGCAGGGCTGAAAGGGGCCGGGCCGTTCGCGCGGCCCCCGTTACTCGTTACTACTTCGCGACTTTGACCATGGCGGGGCGCAGGAGCCTTTCGCCGAGGCGGTAGCCCCGCTGCATCTCCTGCGTTACGGTGTCGGGCTCGTGCTCGGCCGTCTCTTCCGTAGAAACGGCCTCGTGGACGTGCGGGTCGAACGGGTGACCCACGGTGGGTATGACTTCGACGCCCAAGCCTTCGAGGACGCCGTTGAGCTGCTTGTTGATGAGCTCGACGCCGCTCAGGAAGTGGCGGAACTCGTCGGACTCGCCGGCGCCGAGGGTTCTCTCGGCGTCGAGCGCGCGCTGGAGGTTGTCGAGCACGGGCAGCAGCCGGCTCACGACCTCGCCGAGGGCGCGGCTGTAAGTCTCGCTGCGCTCGCGCTCGGTGCGCTTGCGGAAGTTCTCGAAGTCGGCCTGGCGCCGCGCGAGCTTGTCGGCCCACTCCTGCCGCTCGTCGTTCAGCTTTTTAAGCTCGGCCTCGACGCGCTTCAATTCCGCGCGCGTCGCGACCAGCTCGGCGACCTCGGGGCCGCCCACCGGCGCAGCGGCCTCGGCCTTGCGCGGCTCGTCAGACATCCGGCCGCCCTCGCCGCCCTCCGACTTCGCGTCGTCGCCGGCGTGCGAAGGCGTCGTGTCCTGGTCTTCGCGGCTGCGCGGAAGCTCCGACGGGTTGAGCGTGCCGGCAACGTCTTCGTCGTCGGCAACCTCACGGCCCCGCTCGCTGTCCTCCTCGCCGCCGCGGTTGATGCGGCGCAGCATCTCGCCCTCGCCCTCGTAGCTGGAGGCGCGGCCCAACTCCTCGGGCGTGAGGCCGCTGTCGTTGTTGACCTCGGGCGCGTCGCCGCCCTGCCCGCGCACGCCCTCGTCGCCGACGAAGCGCACGGGTATCCTGCTCGCCCCCCGCCTCTCCTTGTTAGACATGTCGGTCTGGCTCATCACAAGACTCTTGTGGCCTGCTCGAATGTGCGGCGCGGTTTCGGCAGCACGCCCGCGCCCGCCGTTGACTCCCTCAGTTGCGAGCCTCCTCGCGCAGCACGCGCTCGACCAGGCGCGCGATGTAGTTGACGGCGGCCATCGTGCGCGCGTACTCGATGCGCATCGGGCCGACGACGCCGATGGTACCCGCGACCGAGCCCTCGCCGAAGCGGTACGGCGCCGTGATGAGCGCGCAGGCTTGCAGCGGCGGCGCGGTGTGCTCGCGCCCGATGACGACGTGAACGTCGCCGAAGGCCGGCTCGCGCGTGATGCACTCGTTTAGAATCTTGACGAGGCGTGACTTGGCCTCGAACGTGCGGAACAGCTCGCGCAGCCGCTCGATGTCGCCGAAGTCGGGCTTGGCGAGTATGTTCGATGCGCCGTCAATGTAAACGTCGCCGGTCTCGGCCTCGCCGTCGCCCACGCCGCGCTCGAAGAGCAGCACGGCGTTGCGGAGCAGTCGGTCGTAGAGCGCCTTCTCCTCGCTCATCAGCGCGAGTATCTCGGCGCGAATGGCGTGCAGGCTCTTGCCCGTGAACTCCGCGTTCAGGTAGCGGGCCGCGCCTTCTAGCTCCTCCTGCGTGAGCGGCTCGTCCAGGCGCACGACCCTGTTCTGCACGACGTTCGGCTGGAAGACGAGGACGACGAGTATGCGGCCGTCGGCGAGCTGTAGGAACTCAATGTGCTCGAGGCGGTTGTCGGCCATCGGCGGCGAGACGACTATGCCGACGTTCTCGGAGAGCTCCGAGAGGAGGTGCGAGACGCGCTCCATCAGCCGGTTCGGCTGACGCCCCGCCGGGTCGCTGCCGGCGAGCCCGAGCGCGCGGTCAATCGTCGCCACCTCGACTTTCGAGAGGCGCGCGTCGCCGACCATGTGGTCAACGTAGAACCTGTAACCCTTGTCGGTCGGGACGCGCCCGGCCGAAGTGTGCGGCTGCTCGACGAGGCCGTGCTCTTCGAGCTCGGCCATCACGTTGCGTATCGTAGCCGCGCTCCAGCTCGCGCCCCCTGCGAACCGCTCCGAGATCGTGCGCGAGCCTACCGGCTCGCCCGTCCGCAGGTGCTCCTTGATTATGGCCGACAGCACGGCCTGCCCGCGCGCGTCGGGAATCCAGTCCGTCTGTGTCGGTAATGTCGAAGCTCGGATTGCCATTTCGCCCGAAAAAGGGTGGCGTGCGGGCCGGCAGGGGAAAATCACGGCAGCTTTAGGGGCGCGCCGGGGCGGCGCACGACTGCCGTATTAATATTGTTTACAGGCCCCGCAACCCCCTGTCAAGCAATAATTTTCCGTCTCAGACGCCGGGCTTTCGGGAGCTTTCTGCCCGCGGCCGCGAGTATAACGGATAGGCGAAAAGCGGCGCAAACCTTACGGCCGCGGGCTGGGGCGGCGGCCGCTCGACAAGGCCCCGACCCCGAAGGCCGGAGTTTAATTCTAAGACCCCACAGAACTTAACACCGCTCCTCAGCATTATTCTCACGGAGCGCGGGCTAAGTCACTGTCGGCAAAAGAGTTGCCTTGCCGCTACAGCAGGCCACTTGACAGAACTTCGCGGCCGCTCTGTGCCATTTGTCGGTAACGAAAAGGCTTAGCGGGCCGTCTGAAAGTCCCGTTTGACGCCTCCGCCGGATGACCCGTAATATCGGCTCACACGGTCGCCGGACGCCTTTTAGACTCCCGAGGCAGCACCACCGAACTCACGGCGGCCTTCCGGCAGCAAAAAGTACGGATTGCTCCTCGCAGCAGGATTTCCGTCTATGCCCGAATCTCAGCCATTCGCAGGCACCTTTTTCGTCGAGGCGTTCCGCCAGTTGGCGCCCAAACGCCCCGTGCCTGAAGTGGACGCGCGCTATTACCCTTACGCGGGCCTGAATCACACGATCCGCCTGCGCTCGGGCCGCGTCCACGTGAGGATGTCGGACATCTTCAGGGACGCGCCCACCGGCGTTCACCGGGCGCTGGCCTTCATACTCGTCGCTAAACTTTTGCGGCGCCGCCCCCCCGCCCTCTACGAAAGAATCTACCGCGACTACGCCTGCGCGCCCGAAGTGCTGCGGGCCTCCGACCTCGCTCGCCGCCGCCGCGGGCGCAAGATGGTCTCGTCGGCGCAGGGGCGCGTTTATGATCTCGAACGGATGTTCCGCCGCCTGAACCAGCGCTACTTCGACGGCCGCATCGAGCAGCCGACGCTCACGTGGTCGCAGCGCCGCACGCGCACAATCCTCGGCCACCACGACGGCGCGCACGACACAATCGTCATCAGCAAGACCCTCGACTCGGCCGACGTCCCCGAGTGGTTCGTCGAGTACATCCTCTACCACGAGATGCTCCACATCAAGCACCCGGCCCGCCTCATCAACGGCCGCCGCTACTACCACACGAAGGCGTTCCGCGCCGACGAACAGCGCTTCCCGCGCTACCACGAGGCACAGCAGTGGCTCGACAACGTCGCGCGCCTGCGGCGCACGCTGCGGGCGCGCGCGGCGTGAGTTTTGCCTTCCGCGCCGCCGAAAATTTTACGAAACTTTCCACCTGCCTCGTCGTTTAATCGCTCAGGAAGGTGGGCTCCTCCGAAAGAGCGGGCGGGCTGAAGGAAAAACATCACTCCCTCCGATGTTTTCCCAGGCCCGCTCGCTCTTTATGGTTTTCGGGCGTCCAAACTTTCGTCCCTCCTTACGCGATTTTGGAGTTCTTGACTCGACTCACCCCGCGTGCTAGCTTCCGCCTGACTTTCAACAAAGCACCGACCGCCGGCCCACGGCCGCATCCCGTGCAGCGGATTTTCGCCCGCGATTTCGCGCTCGCGTGCTCCGGCTCAAAATATTTCGGGAGGGAATCGTATGAGCGAGAACGTCTTCAAAGGTGTCGCGATTGTCGGCACTTCTGACCAGAGTTTCAGCCACGCTATCGAGGTCGCGGTCACGCGCGCCAGGCAGACTCTGCGCGAGCTTTCGTGGTTCGTCGTCGAGGAGATGCGCGGCGGCTTGCAGAGGGGCAGGCTCGAATATCAGGTCACGCTCCGCGTCTTTTTCAAGCTCGAGGGCGAGGAGGGGAAGGGAGACGACTCGGCGTTCGTCTGAGGCCGAAGCGGCGCGGCCCGCTGCTGGACAAAGGGGCGCGCCCGTAGCTAGACTACGGGGTTTGCGAAAGCCGTTCGGGCGCTTACTGTGGCGCCCGGCGCCTCTTCCGGCAGGCGATCCGACGAACTTTTATTTGACACGGAGTTGAAATCTATCTATGGCGATTAGCGCTACACAGATACGCCGCGGCATGGTCATCGTATTCGAGGGCGCGCCCTGCAAGGTGCTCGACGCGCGACACCACACGCCCGGCAACCTGCGCGCGATGATGCAGACGAAGCTGCGCAACCTGCGCACGGGGTCGTCTTTCGAGCACCGCTTCCGCTCGGCCGACACGGTCGAGCGCGCCGTCCTAGAGCAGCACGAGATGGAGTACCTCTACTCGGACGGCTCGCTGCATCACTTCATGAACACGGAGAACTACGAGCAGACAGCGCTCAGTGACGAAGACCTCGGCGACATGGGCCAGTGGCTCACGCCGGGGATGAAGATTCAGGCCGAGTTTTACGAGGGCTCGCCCATCGGCGTCACGCTCCCGCCCTCCATCGAGCTGACGGTCAAGAGCACCGAGCCGACCGTCAAGGGCGCGACCGTCTCGAACGTCAACAAGCCGGCCACGCTCGAGAACGGCGTCACCATCTCCGTCCCGCCCTTCGTCAACGAGGGCGACCGCATACGCGTTGACCCGACCGAGGGGCGCTACATCGAGCGGGCGAAGTAAGAGAGAGTTCCGAGTTTCAGCTTCCGAGTCCCAAGCAGCCACTCATAAACTTGGAGCCTGAAACTCGGAACTTGAAACTTCATGTACCTCCTCTACAGCATCCTGCTCGGGGCGGGCGTCCTGGCGCTTCTGCCGCGCTTCCTGCTGGGCGCTGTGCGGCACGGTAAGTACGCGGAGGGCTTGAAGGAGCGCGCGGGCTCACTCCCCAAACTAGAGGCAGCCGGGCGGCCCGTCGTCTGGCTCCACTGCGTCTCGGTCGGCGAGACGCAGGCGGCGCGACCGCTCGCTTCCTCCCTGCTTGAAGAGTTCCCCGGCCACCTCCTCGTCGTCTCCACGACCACGCTCACGGGCCAGCGCGTCGCGCGCGAGGCGTTCGGCTCGCGCGCCGCACTGGTCTTTTACTTCCCCTTTGACTGGGCTTGGAGCGTGCGTCGCGCGCTCGCGGCCGTCAGCCCCTCGGCCGTGCTAGTGATGGAGACGGAGCTTTGGCCGCGCTTCTTCCGCGAGTGCAGGCGCCGAGGCACGCCCGTCGCCCTCGTCAACGGCCGCATCTCCGAGAAGTCTTTCGGCCGCTACCGCCTCATCAGGTTCTTCATCCGCCGCGTGCTCGCAGACCTAACGCTCGCAGTGATGCAGACCGAAGAGGATGCCGCGCGCATACGTGAGCTTGGCGTCGAGCCCGGCCGCGTGCGCGTCGCAGGGAACGTCAAGTTCGACGCGGAAGGTGCGGGCGAGATGCCGCTCACGGCGGAGTTGCGCGAGAGGTTCGGGCTGGGCGGCGACCGCCCG
>DASPKR010000524.1:0-2426 GCA_035627975.1 Pyrinomonadaceae bacterium
CGCGACATCTTCATAATCGTGGGCGCGGCTGCCATAAACGTCGTCACGGGCTTCCGGGGCTTCCGGCCCTCCCGGCTCGGCAAAGTCAACACGGTCGTGCAGATAGGCGCAATCGTGCTAGTCCTCGTCGCGGCCATCTTCCCGCCGCTGCGTGGCTACCTGCCCACCGTCTATACCACCGTCTTCTCCTTCGCCGTAATCTCCGGCGTCCACTACGTCTTCTGGGCCTCGAAACTCCTCAGCGAAGACCGACAGGCGCGCGAGGCCGCGCAATAAAACCTCTAAACTGCTGAAGGCCAAGAGCTTGGGTCGGGCAACTCTGGCCGGGGCCGCTGCTACTAAAAGTTGACAACGGTTGACTCAAATATTATATTAGCGTCACGTTCAAGTTGCCCACCCGCCCCGCGCGTCAGAAAAATGCGCGGGGTCGGCCCGAGCAAGTGGACGAAAGGCAACGAACCGCGGCGCTTTTAGGCCCCGGCCGGAAATGGTGGCTCCCCCGCGAGGGATGCCGCCGCCGGGGCTAGGAGAGGCGGCCGAATAAACTGGGAGAGATGGAAAAGCGATGAGCAAGATTATAGGCATAGACTTAGGGACGACGAACTCGGTGGTCGCCGTGATGGAAGGCGGCGAGCCGACGGTCATAACCAACTCGGAAGGCGGCCGCACGACGCCCTCCGTCGTTGCCTTCGCAAAGGACGGCAACCGCCTCGTCGGGCAGGTCGCCAAGCGCCAGGCCGTCACGAACCCCGAGAACACGGTCTATTCGATCAAGCGCTTCATGGGCCGGCGCTTCAACGAAGTGTCCGAGGAGATGAAGCAGGTGCCATACAAGGTGAAGTCGGCCGGCAACGACGTGCGCGTCGAGGCGGGCGGCAAGGAGTGGTCGCCGCCGGAGATTTCCGCGATGATCCTCCAGAAGCTGAAGCAGGCGGCGGAAGACTACCTCGGCCAGAAGGTCGAGAAGGCGGTCATAACGGTGCCGGCCTACTTCAACGACTCGCAGCGCCAGGCGACGAAGGACGCCGGCAGGATCGCCGGCCTCGAAGTGATGCGCATCGTCAACGAGCCGACCGCGGCCGCACTGGCCTACGGGCTCGACAAGAAGAAGGACGAGACCATCGCCGTCTTCGACTTCGGCGGCGGCACCTTCGACATCTCGATTCTGGAAGTCGGCGAGGGCGTCGTCGAGGTCAAGTCCACGAACGGCGACACGCACCTCGGCGGCGACGACATAGACGAGGCGCTCATCAAGTGGATCATCGAGGAGTTCAAGCGCGACCAGGGCATTGACCTCTCGGGCGACAAGATGGCCTTGCAGCGCCTGAAGGAGGCGGCCGAGAAGGCGAAGATCGAGCTCTCCTCGACGATGGAGACGGAGATCAACCTGCCCTTCATCACGGCCGACGCCTCCGGGCCGAAGCACCTCGTGATGAAGCTCACGCGCGCCCGCTTCGAGCAGCTAATTGACCCGATCCTCAAGCGCCTGATGCCGCCCGTCGAGCAGGCGCTCAAGGACGCGGGCGTGGACGCCAACAAGATTGACGAGGTCGTGCTCGTCGGCGGCTCCACGCGCATCCCGAAGGTGCAGGAGATGGTCAAGGCCAAGTTCGGCAAGGAGCCGAACAAGAGCGTGAACCCGGACGAGGTCGTCGCCGTCGGCGCGGCCGTGCAGGCCGGCGTGCTCTCGGGCGAGAAGACGGACATCCTCCTGCTCGACGTTACGCCTTTGAGCTTAGGCATTGAGACTCTGGGCGGCGTGAACACGATTCTCATACCGCGCAACACGACCATCCCGACGCGCAAGAGCGAAATCTTCTCGACGGCCTCGGACAACCAGACGAGCGTGGAGGTTCACGTCCTACAGGGCGAGCGCCCGATGGCGACCGACAACCGGACGCTCGGCAAGTTCCACCTCGTCGGCATCCCGCCGGCGCCGCGCGGCATGCCGCAGGTGGAGGTCACCTTCGACATAGACGCCAACGGCATCGTCAACGTCTCGGCGAAGGACATGGGGACGGGCCGCGAGCAGAAGATAACGATCACCTCGTCTTCGGGCCTGTCGAAGGAGGAGATTGACAAGATGATGCGCGAGGCCGAGTCGCACTCGGCCGAGGACGCGCGCAAGCGCGAGGAGGTCGAGGCGCGCAACCGCCTTGACGGCCTCGTGTGGACTGTCGAGAAGACCTTCAACGAGAACAAGGAGAAGCTCGACGGCGCGACGCAGACGCAGATAGAGACGGCCATCTCAGACGCCAGGAAGGCGCTCGAAGAGGGCGGCGTTGACCGACTCAACAACGCCTTCTCGAACCTCCAGAGCGCGTCGCACAAGCTGGCCGAGTCGCTCTACCAGGGCGCGGGCCCGGCGGGCGGCGGCGAGCAGGCTTCGGCCGCGGGCGCTTCCGGCTCGGCCGGCGGCGGCTCCA